>DATLGQ010000318.1:0-4547 GCA_035540435.1 Fimbriimonadaceae bacterium | reverse complement strand
GCTCCGGCGCTCGCAGTTTCCGGGTTGGGCGACGACGGGAACCCAGAGAAAGCGAGACGCCTGCGCTCCAGCTCGGTGCGGTGGTCCTTCACGGTCCGAACGAGTTCGAGATAGTATTCGTAAGGTAGACGCGGGTTGATTCCGCCCACCATGTGGATCTCGGTGATCGGGATGTCCTTGTAGCGCTCCAGCCTGCGCTTGACCTCGTCGATCGAGTATTCGTACGGCGCTGGACCGCCCTTCTTCGCGTAGAAGCTGCAGAACTTGCAGAACTTGTTGCAGATGTTCGTATAGTTGATGTGCTGGTTGCGGACGTAGTACGTCTTCGCTCCGTGCCGACGCTCGCGAACGATGTTGGCGAGGTATCCGACCGCCGTCAGGTTCGGAGTCTTGTACAGGCGAAGGCCATCTTCAAAGGACAGGCGTTCGCCTTCATCCACCTTGCGGTAGATGTCCATCAAGTCATGGCCGAGAATGCGTTCTGGAGCGAGAGGCATCTCCACTTGAGGATACCTCTTCATCAACTTTCAGAAATAGATGAAACTTGCGTCCGCATCTCGTGGCTCAAGCGCGAGATATGCGACTTTGGGCAGGTGCAACGTCCTCGCCAGACCCCGCCGGAATCAACTGGCCACTGTCTTGTGGGGGCTGTACGGAGACTTCGCCTTCAGCTCGTACATCACCCCATCCGCGTGGCTGAGCAACTCCTCGATGCTGGTTCCATGTCTGCCCAAGAACGCTGCCCCGGCGGAGATGGCCACTTCCTCGATGCCGTCTTCTCGCATGGCCTCCCTAAAGACATCCACAATCCGCAGATGGAAGGAGGCCACGCCGTACGGACCCGCGTTGGCCAGCAGCACGACGAACTCGTCTCCCCCCAGCCGGGCCACGAGGTCCCCCGCACGGGATTCGCTTTGCAGGACGTCCGCCAGCCTACGCAGAACGTGATCGCCCTGCAGGTGTCCATAGCGGTCGTTGACGCCTTTGAAGTTGTCGCAGTCGACCATTACCAGCGCCAGCTCGGAGGCATTGCGCTTGGCGTTTTCAACGCTGATCGCGGCCAGGTCCATGAAGGCTCGCCGGTTAAAGACGCCCGTCAACTCGTCGCGGCTCGCAAAACGTTGAGCGCTCTGAAGCGTCCCCTCCACTTGGTGAACCAGGAGCATAAGCCCGGTAAGTGTGACGAACCGCAAGCTGATGTCGAGCGACAGTTCTCGATCCCCCAGATACCGCCCCAAGAAGGCGTCCGTCGTGGCCAGAACCGTCGTCGTCGCGACCACGACAAGTGTTCCCACGAATCGTCCGCCCAGTCGCGTGGCAACCCATACGGGTAGCAGGTACAGCATCCTCGCCGTCTCGCTGTGGTTCAGCAGAACCTCGATCAGGTAGACCAGGCTCAGACTCAAGATGGCCGCTAGAAATGCGTGGAGACGGGGGCGGTAGTACCGTAACCCCTCCAAAACACTACCTGCACGTTGAATAATCCGCTCCCCCCTTGATCTCAACCCTTCCTATTTAGTAACGGTTTCGAGACACGATTTAGACTCCGATAAAATGACAAGGTTTTTAGACCGCCGGCCCCCCACGGCAGGTTCAGCGGCTACCAACCCTCTCGAAAGATCGAGCAAGTAAACCGACTACAATCCCGCCATGAAGAACCGCGCCATCCTCGTGGTCGCTCTGATCTCGGCGGGCGTTGGGGCCGCGATTCTCTTGCGGCTGCGCAAGATCGTTCCAGTCATGCCTACGACCCTCGAGGAGCTGGCCGAGTTCGATGAAGTCGAGGAGGCGAGCCGCCAGAGCTTTCCGGCCAGCGATGCTCCCGGCTGGACCGGGACCGCTGTGTAACCTCGGGGCGGACCGACTCCGCTAACGGAGCCCCTGGAGCGGGTTCATTGCTCTCTGGATCATGGCGCTGAGCGCCACGTTCGCAAAGAACGAGATGATCGCCACGGCGAGAGCCAAGTTGGCCTGAGGGTGGCCCTTCTCGCGGGCCTTGATCGCAAACACGATTCCCACGAACGAGATAAGCCCGCAGCAAAGAAACCCGAGGACACTGAACAGATAGGCGTTGCGAATGTCTCCCGAACCGTCGTCGGCACTCGCGTATCCACCCCAGGATGGTGACGATCCCGGAAACATGAGGCCTGGCAGCAGCCTCGCCTCCACACGCGCTCCTGTGATGCTGTCTTGAATGAGATAGTGCGGATGAACACGCCCCTCATGCACCCACTGCTGGAGCGTCATCAGGTCTGCCGGCCCGAAGCGCTGCCCGTTCGGCAGCACCACGAAATAGGTCATCGTCCACAATCTATCCCATGTCGGCCCCTGAACAAGAACTGCTCGACGCCGCAGAGGCCGTTATGGCGCGAGCTTACGCTCCCTACAGCGGCTATTGCGTCGGCGCCGCCATCAGGGATGAAAAGGGCCGAATCTGGACGGGGTGCAATGTGGAGAATATCTCCTACGGCGTGACGATCTGCGCCGAGCGCTCCGCCTTGGCAGCGCTGGTTTCCGGGGGATCGGCCCTCGTCACCGCGGTAGCGGTCGTCACACGCGACGGCGGGACCCCGTGCGGGATGTGCCTGCAGGCGCTGCTGGAGTTCTCCCCCGAGCCTTCTTCGGTAGCCGTCTATACTGCATCACCGGGCGCGCCCGCCAAGGCGTGGACGCTGGCCGAGTTGCTGCCTCACGCATTCCGATCGGACGCTGTCTCCCGAACCATAGATGGGTCAAGCGATGTCGAACAAGATTAAGGTGAGCATTTCAGTTCTTCGACTTCTTTGCGCGTGCCTCGCTGCATGCGTCCTGATCGGTGCCGGCTGCGGTGGCGGCGGTGGCGGTGGCGGCGTAACGCCTCCACCTGGCGATGCGGTGGAAGGAGCGGTGATTGCGTTCTACGACACGAATGGCGTCGAAGTCGCTCGCGCCACCACCGATGTGAATGGCAACTACTCGGTCAGCGTCCCTACGACTGCCCGCCGGTTCCACCTGTTGCCCGAGGGACTCCCTACCAGCCAGTACTACCGGTCGTATTCCTTCCAGGGCCGCGTGTATGCTCCCTTGATCGACACCTGCCGAGCTCCCCTGCCCACCCTGCCGAGCGGGGGGATCATCACGCTGGCCAACATTTCGGTGCCGAAGGTGACGGGTCCGCCCCCGCCGCCGCCTACGGGTTGCACAATGCCGGAGACCGGTACTGGCACGGTCGGGAATGCAACCGTCAGCGGCCGAGTTCTAGCGTTCTAGCTCGCCCTGCCGGAACAAGAACTCGGCCAGCGCGCGCCGTTCCTCTTCCCCCAATTGCGGGAAGGCCGGCATGGTGCTGCCGGGCCTCACGGAACGCGGGTCCTGGATGAACTTCATCAGGCTTTCGAAGCTCCGATGCCGTTGGCGGACCTGAGCCAGATTCAGCTTCACCGCCCCGCCCCTGGCATCATCGCCATGGCAGCCGGAACAAGGGAGGGAGTTGAAGAGTTCCCTCCCGTGCTGAGCCGTTCCCGCGTCTGAAAGGGGCACGTTTCCCGATCCGACAGCCTGCGCTGGCGGATCCTGATTGCCAGTGATGGGCGCAGGCAGTCCTCCAAAGACAAGCGCTAGGAAGCCGAAGGCGGCCACGAAACTTAGATAGATCCAGGTGACCAACGGCCGGGCGAACCGGTGCGCCATCCACGGCAGCGCGAACAGAAACCCGACGAACAGACCAGGGATCAGAGCGGCTCCGATCCACCCGAGGCCGGGCCCGAGGCGCTGAAACGCGTTGAGAGCTCCGTGCATCGGCCACACGTACCAGCCGACGCGAGCGTCGTACGAGGTGAAATCGGCCTCCGTGGCCGGGCTCCCCGCCGGCGCGTCCAACGCCACCGCCAGGATGATCGGCGGCAAGAGGAAGAGCAGGGCCGGGCTCAGGCGGAAGCGGGGCCCTCGCAGCGTGCTGGCCCAGAGAACGGCGCAGACCACCAGCAAGAGGCCAGGGAGGAGCCAGCGATGAACGATGCTCCACGCGTCGAGGGTTGACTGGCCGAACTCGGGTCCGGCCAAGATTGCCTCGGAGACGCTGGACCCGACCCCCGGGACGCTCGACGCCACTCCTGCTTCGATGACGGCGGTCTGTACGTCGTGCCGGTCCATGGGCAGCAGGTTGCCGCTGATCTGGAAGCCGAGGATGCACAGCAGCGCCGCGACAGCCGACAGCCATTGCCACCGATGCTCTCGCGCATACAGGCCGTGGAGGATCATCCCGCTTACGTGTACGAATGCATGAACTATCAGCAGCGCCGAACCCCAGTAGTGCAGATTGACCAGGACCCGGCCAGCAGCGTCATCCCGTAGAGCCTGGACGGACGCGTGCGCCTCGAGGAGCGTCGGCGCGTACCAGCGCGACAGTAGGAGCCCCACGCCAAACTGGAGGCCCACCTGCAGCAACAGGGCGGCCGCAGAGATTCGAAGCGCGGGCAGGTCCTTCATGATCCTCCGTCATCAGTAGTACGTGCACGAACGGCGTTCTGCGCCCACTATCCCGGGCCTGAGTCTGCCAAGTGTTAGAA
>DATLGQ010000317.1:0-8338 GCA_035540435.1 Fimbriimonadaceae bacterium | reverse complement strand
GATCCGACCTCGCGATCTCGGTGGCCAAGAGACGCCCATCCGGGAACTGCAGGTAGGAAAACATCGGGTTCTGTGAGTTCAGCTTGGCATGCGCGGCGACGTGCACCAGATCGAAGCTGCCGCCCAGACTCGCTCGCGCCTCTGCCGCGCTGCGACACACGAGAGCTTGGGGAAAGCGGCCAATAAAGTCTTCGGCCTCCTGCTCGACGTGCGGAAGATCGTGCGCTGCCCCACACCACAAGGCAATGCGAGGCTTGGAGGTCAGCGTCAGGGACTCGGCATCCGGTGCGAGCGCTGGGGTAGGCAGCAGCATGACCTCTCTGGTAGTCAGGGCCTGCCAGGGCACCCGCCACAGGAGCCCGTCCGGAGAAAGCATCAAGGCCCCACCCTCGCCGTGCAGCCAGGGCTCGATCAGCAACGACCGCAACTCGTTGAGCATCTGGAGCACGCATCCAGCCTCGGCGTCGCGACATGCCTGGGGCGCCATGAGCTCGAATTGCAGCCAACGTAGGCGAGCCTCCAACTCGGAAGCGCAAAGCGGCAGTCGGATGGCATGATCCGCTTGCAGGGCGTAGAGCGCGTCTTGCACCTCCGCGAAGACCGTAACGCCGCCCGCCACCCTTGGGAGGGTCGCTGCGCCGGAGACGAGCATGCGGCTCGCCTCGACCCACCGACGCTGAAAGGCACCGGCTTGCAACCGGCCTCCGGAAGCGAGGCGAGCGCCGCCGCCGCTGACCGGATCTTCCGGCGTCTCGAACTGCTCCCGAAGCTCGCGCAGCGTGGCCTGGATCTCCGGCCCGAGCGCATGCGAACCAGAAGCGATCTCATCCAGGAGAGCCGCCGACCGAGACCTCGCGATGACTTCCAGCGCCTCTGCCACCGCGTCCGGCCCTCCCTGTCGCAGCAGCAGGCTCAGATACCTCCTGAGCGCATCGCTCTTGTCCCGCAGAAAGGCGGCACGAGATTGCAGCGAGCGCAAGAGCACGCGCGAGCGAAGGATCGTTTCGAACATGAGCCGGAAGTGTCCGAGCGCTTCCGAATCTCGCCCCCCAAGCAGCGCGCGCTCCGCATGCGCCCGGTGCAGGCGCCATTCCAGATCCACCCACTCCTCTTGGGACACCTGTTCCAGAAGGCCGGCGAGAGACTCATCGTCGCTTGGCCGTGCTTCCGCCAGCGTTACCCTGGCATGCGCGAGCGCATAGGGGCTGGGAATCTTCGTCGCTTCGGCGATAACCGACTCGCAAAGCTGTGCGGCCTGCCCCGGCCGACCGCGCCGCACCAGCAGCCGTGCCCGTTCGAGGCGGGCCAGGAGCGCCATCACCTCGGCGCCCGCCGCTCGGAGGGCCCGCTCCGAACTCCGAAGCGCAGTCGCAGCCCCAGGGTCATCTTCCATCGAAAGAACCTGCGCCAGGGAAAATCGAACGGCTGCCCGGTCGATGCGCCCGAGCGTGGTCTCCCTCAGCGCGACGCGGTAACTGTCGGCGGCCTCAGTCCATAAGTTGAGCCGCACGTACGCGTCGCCAATAAACTCGTACGCCCGGGCGGCCTCGTACGGCTCGTGCTCCGCGAGCCGCACGCGCACCGAGAGCAGGATGTCGACTGCCTCGTCCGCTCGGCCCCTGAGGAGCAGCGCCTGCGCGACGTTCATCAGAGCGAGGTCCCGATAGTGCGGGGAGTCCAGATCGTCGAACTCGCGTTCCGCTTGCCTCGCCAACTCTTCTGCTTCCCGGGCGCTGCCGCAGTACAGCAATCCGGTCGATCGTCCCAATGCCGACGCCGCCGCCTCCATCGACAGGCCCGCTTCGAGCAGAGCCTCTCTGGCAGGCCCAAGCCAGCCCACGGCCTCCGCGTGCCGGTCGCGCCAGAGCGCCACATTTCCCAGATTGAGCGCCACCCTCGCCGCCAGCGAGTGGGCGCCCAGCTTGGTCAAGCCTTGATGAAGCTGGCGTCCCAGCTGCTCCGCCTGGTCGAGCCGCCCGGCTCGCGCCAGCCCATCCACCGCTCCGACCTGAAAGGAGAGCTTCTCGACGGAGTCTGCCGCCTCCTCTCCGGCGCGGATGAACGACCGCGCGCTCGCCGCCCATCTCCCCTGCATGCGCTCCAGCGCCCCGCGCACCCGGTACGCGATCGCCCGCTCGTCCCCGTAGCGCCGCAAAAACTTCCAATGGGAGGCAAGCCGAATTGCGGCATCCGGTTGCGAACCCATAAGCTCGGCGACCCGCGCAAAGTAGGCCCGCGAAAAACCGGCTACGCCGGAGGCGGCCCGAAATCGATCTCGTACCTCGGCTTGGGGGGCCGATTCGATCGCCTCAACGAGGCTCTGGGGGTCCACCGGCTCGCGCCTCCTCGGCAGAGGGTATCTCGATCTCCACGCCCGGCCGGCGGATGAGGAGGCGGGTATCGGCCAGGTCCCGTGCCCGGAAAGTGAAGAGGCCGCCCGGTTCGAGGTCGAGCTCCTCGTCCTCGCGGCACACGCTGCCCTCGCCCGCGACGCGGCCGGAGACTTGCCACCCACGACCTTCGGGCACGTACATGAGTCGCGCGCTTAGGTCCTTTGCCTCGAACACGAGCTGAAAGCTGTCGCCCTCAGCTGCGCGCGAGCACGCCATAGCCAGGGAGTCCAACACGAGTCGTGCCCGAAACCGCTTGATCGTCGCCGGCATCAGCCCGATGGCGGCCTCCAGCACGTCGCGCGGGGGATCGTGGTGCGGTGTGCGGAGTGCGGCGACCATCTGCCTCAACTGTTCGAGAGCGCCCGCACATGCGCTACAGCTGCGCAAGTGGTCTTCTGTGGCAGCCGGGCCCGAGCGCCCATGCGCCAGCGCAACCAGCCCCTCGAGGTGCTCCATACACGCGCGGTGTCTCATCGCCTCAAAGGAGCGCCCGCCGTCACGCTTGATACATCTTCCTCAAACATGCCTTCGCGTGCCAGGATGTGCCGCAGCTTTTCGAGGCAGCGCGCCCGGGTAGGCCCGATGGCACCGACTGGCATCCCAAGCCGGCTGGAAATCTCCGCATAGGGGACCTCTTCTTCCTGGTAGAGAAGGTCCAACAAGTCCTTGCACCGACCGCCGAGCGTGCTCAAGGCCTGACGAACGACATGCGATTCCGATTGACTGGTCGCCATATCCTCGGCGCTTCGCTCCTCGCTGGTCAGAACCTCTTCCAGGCTGCGGCCCTCCTCCGCAGACTCCTGCACGTAGCGACCGCTGACGCGCTTGAGTCGCAACGCCTCGCGCCCAGCCGTCACCCCCAGCCATTTGGGCAAAGTCTTTGGGCTCTCGATACGGTCGATCGAGCGATAGAGCGCCAGGAAGGTGGCCTGGAATACGTCTGCGCAGTCATCTTCACTCAGGCCCATCCGCTTCGGAATGCTGTAGACCAGCGCTTGAAACTGCCGTACAAGGTCCGACCAGGCGCGATCGTCCCCCTGCCGTATCCGCAGCAGAAGCCTCTCCAAGTCAGGATCGGGCCGAAAAACGCGCATCGGTAAACCTAGTCTACTGACTCCAACTCCTGCGTCTCGTTGCAAGGAGACGGGACCGAGATGCCGGGTCCGCGTTGATCTCTGGGTAGGCCACAAAAGAAAAAAGCCCTCCTCGCCGGGGAACCGCGAGGAGGGCAGAGGGAGGTTCCACACTACGCCTTTCTTGCGCCGTGTCTCTGCGCCTCAGGCGCCAGAGATTCGTCTTTCTGCGGTCCTCTCGCGGGACCGTCCTCGTGTCATTGCAGCTTCATGATGCGGTCCCCTGTACGCTGCGTCACGTCGCCGCTTCAGATGTCAGTTCTTCCGGGGACAGCACGTTTACTTGCTATCCTTCAGCATGAGCTCCGTCCTGGCATGCCTCGCGATCGCGCCCGCTGCGGCCCAAATCCACCCACAGGTGTTTCGGCACGAAGCCGTCGTGTCGGATTCTAAACTTGCATCAGAGGTTGGGGCGGCGGTGATGGCGAAGGGTGGCAACGCCGTCGATGCCGCCGTCGCGACGGGCTTCGCCTTGGCCGTCACCTTTCCGACCGCCGGCAACCTCGGGGGCGGAGGCTTCATGGTGATCCGGATGGCGGACGGCCGGGCTCTGGCACTCGACTTCCGTGAAACCGCCCCGCGGGCGGCGACGCGCGACATGTACCTGGACGGAAGCGGCCAGGTCGTTCCGGGCGCCTCGACCGTCGGTTACCGCGCCTCCGGGGTCCCAGGATCGGTCGCGGGCCTCTGGGAGGCGCACCGCCGGTTCGGCAAGCTGCCATGGCGCGACCTGGTGGAGCCGGCCAGGAAGCTGGCCGCCGAAGGCTTTCCTGTATCCCACGGCTTGGCGCGCGAGCTTCGTGATATGGAAAGGCTGTTCAAACAGTTCCCGGAGGCCCACCGTGTCTTCAATCGCAGCGGACGCCACTATGAGTGGGGCGAATCGCTCAGGCAGCCGGAGCTAGCCAGAACCCTTGCCCGTATCCGCGACCGAGGCCCAAACGACTTCTACCGCGGCGAGACGGCGCGCCTGATCGTTGCCGACATGAAGCAGGGGGGTGGTCTGATCACCGAGCAGGACCTTGCGGAGTATCAGCCTGTCGCGAGAGAGCCGCTGAAGGGGGTCTACCAAGATTGGGAGATCTGGACGATGCCGCCGCCCAGTTCCGGCGGCGCGGTGCTGATCCAGATGTTGCAAGTGGTCGAAGGGTTCACGCTGCGCAAGTCTGGAGCGGGCTCGTCTCAGACGATCCACTGGATGGCGGAAGCCATGAAGCGTGGTTTCGCCGATCGGGCCGCCCACTTCGGAGATCCGGCCTTCACCAACATTCCGCTCGAAATCCTGGTTTCAAGAGACTATGCGCACAAACTGTGGAAGAGCATCGATCCCGATCGGGCGACCCCCGCCGCCTCCATACGGCCTTACGGGACCCCTTTACGAGAGGGCGATCATACGACCCATTACTCCATCGTGGACCGTGAAGGGAATGCGGTGGCAACCACGACGACCCTCAACACCGGCTATGGAAGCGGCGTGGTCATCAAGGGCGCCGGCTTCCTGATGAATAACGAGATGGACGACTTCACAGCCAAAGCGGGCGCGCCCAATGCATACGGGCTGATTCAGGGTGATGCGAACGCCATTGCGCCTGGCAAGCGCCCGCTCTCGTCGATGACCCCCACGATCGTCACGGCCGGGAAGAGACTGTACATGGTGCTCGGATCCCCCGGCGGACCGACCATCATCAACACCGTGTTCCAGACTTTGGTGAACGTGATGGACCATGGCATGAACGTCCAGCAGGCCGTCGCGGCTCCCCGATTCCACCATCAGTGGCAGCCGGACGAGCTCCGTCTCGAGCGCGACGGCTTTCCGGCTGACGTCAGGACGGCTCTGGCGTCCAAGGGGCACAAGATCGCGACGGTCCGCGTGATGGGATCTTGCCATGCCATCCTGCTGCCGACCCGTACCGGAGTTCTGCACGTCGGGGTGGATCCACGCGTCGAATCTTCCGGAGCGGCAGGACGTTAGTCTGTGAACTTTAGCGCAACATTTGCCGATGAAGTGAAGCGGCGCAGCTTCGCCAACCATCCTTAAGAATGTGATTCCGGCTCGAGCTGTCTCGTTTAGCGCGCCAAACGACGTCCAAACCGTCCCCATCGATGTGCCTCACCCGAACCCAGGGGAGGCGCTGGTTCAGGCAGAGGTAACCCTCATCAGTCCGGGTACTGAACTCCGCTGCCTGGCCGGGAATCAGACCGGCACCCCCGGCTTTCCTTTCATCCCGGGCTACTCGATGGTCGGCCTGGTGGCAGAGGGCACCCGCTTCCCGACCGGCACGAGGGTGTACTGCGATGGCACCCAGAAGGCGAGCGTTCCGCAGCTTTGGGGCGGTCACTGCTCGTACGCCGTGTTGCCTGAGGACTGTCTCTACGCGGTTCCGGAGGGCATGGGCGCCCTCGAGGCGTCGTTCGCCCACCTGGCTGCGATTGCAATGCGCGGCATCAAGCTTTCTCGCCCGATCCCAGGGGAGAAGGTGGCGGTGGTCGGGTTGGGTCCCATCGGCATGTTGGCGCTGCGTCAGGCGGCGCTGACGGGAGCCGACGTTCTCGGTCTTGACCTGGATGCCCGTCGAGTGGAGGCCGCCGGCGCCCCTGCAGCGGTGCCGAACGGATCGTTGCGTGAGGCTGTTTGCGCGCACTTCGGCTCCGGCGCAGACGTGGTGATCGATGCGACCGGCGTGCCGGCGGTCCTGCGGGAGGCGGTCCGGGCTGCGCGCGAGAAGCCTTGGGGAAACTGCGATCTCGCTCCCATCCGGATCGTGCTGCAGGGCACTTACGCCGGCGAGATCGAGGTGCCCTACGACGATCTGTTTTACAAAGAGGCCCAGCTCCTGGTGCCGCGAGATGCGGAGCCTCGAGACAAGTGCGAGGCCCTCGATCTTATCGCATCCGGTGCGCTTCGCGTCGCCGATCTGGCCACCGAGGTGGTGTCGCCCGACGATGCGCCGCGGATCTACCGCGCCCTGAGCGAGCGATCGGGCTTGATCACCGCAGCGTTCAGTTGGATGTAGTTCCGCTCGCACTCCTGTTGCGTAAAGTCTCCGCTCGGTCTAATCTAAGCGGAACTTCGCAAGGGAGTGAAGGAGCGGCAGCGAGTGAACGACCGGCCGAGGCGAGTGTACGAGTACTGGACGCAGGAAGAGGACGGGCGGCTCAGGGAGGGTTTTGACGCCGGCCTGAGCGCAAAACAGCTTGCCGAACGACACCAGCGTTCACTCGGCGCGATCAAATCGCGCCTCCTTCACTTGGGCCTCGTCATCCCCAGGGC
This sequence comes from Fimbriimonadaceae bacterium, assembly GCA_035540435.1. Taxonomy (GTDB): domain Bacteria; phylum Armatimonadota; class Fimbriimonadia; order Fimbriimonadales; family Fimbriimonadaceae; genus DATLGQ01. The sequence goes on along the minus strand of DATLGQ010000317.1, from coordinate 1,541 downwards.
CCAAAGCCTCGATCAGCGCTCGAAGAAGCTGTAGCCGCTCACCGCTTCCAGCACCCCCTTGAAATCGCTGGGAGCCTCGCGAACCGCCTCCGCCTCCCCCAAGACCAGCGTCGCCCGCACGCCTTCCGGCTCGAATGGACGCACCAGTTCGAGGGCTTCTTCAGGATCATCGGCCACTACAAAGTAAGTGGCGTAGAAGCCCGGCCGGCGCTTCGTCCCTTCGATAGGCTCGTGCCAGACACCCTCGACCAGCACGCGCCACTCCTTGGCGAGTTCCGATTTGTCTCCCGCCGACTCCCGAATCACCGACGCCGCCGTCATGCTCCGCTTGTCCAGCTCGATGGCCTGCCAAGCCAGCGGCACCGCCTCATCGGCCCGACCCGCTCGCAGCAGCGCCAACGCATAAGTCGAGAGCATCTTCGACAGCAGGTCTGGCGTTACCCTCTTGCCGTGCTCCTGAACCACGAACTCCATCAACTCGACCGCCTCAGGGGCACGACCAAGGTCGATCAACGCGCACGCTTCGAGCCACTTCCGATCGGTCAGGGGCGGGCCGCCTTCCGAATCATCGATCCGGTGAGCGACGACCAGCGCCTCAGCGGGTCGCCCCATCCTCCAGAGCACCAGCGCGATGTTGTAGTCGACCCAGGCGCTGCCCAGGGAGCGCGCTTTCTCAAAGGCTTCGATGGCCGCTTCGTAAGAACCCGTCTCCGAAAGGTATTCGCCTAGGTAGGACCACAGGATTCCAACAGCGGGCCAGCGCCGCGTGCCATCCTCCAACACCCGGATGGCCTCCCCGCCCTCCCCCAACATCCAGAACGCTCGGCCTGCGATCTCAGCCGAGCCGCTGTTCCCGAGCTTCCTCAAGCGATCCGCCACCTTCAGAGCCTTCTTGGGCTCATCCTGGTCCAGGTAGTCGTAGCCGAGCCGGAGGAGCCTGTCAGCCGCCTGCTGCCGGTCGCCCCAAAACATAGCCGATTAAACCCCCGGCAAAGCGGAGACCCAATCTTTCATAATTCGTATAGATAAAGGAGCCGATGCGCGGTGCCGGGTCTCCCGGGCGGGCGCGGAAGCACGCCTCTCATGATTAACGAAGACATCAACAACCCAGAGACCAGCGACGACATCCTCGAGGAATTCGCCAACCGCAAGTACAAGTGGGGATTCGTCTCCAACGTCGAGGCCGATACCTTCGAGCCCGGCCTGAACGAAGAGATCATCGCCCGCCTCAGTCAGATCAAGGGCGAGCCCGAGTGGATGCTCCAGTGGCGCCTCAAGGCCTACCGCCACTTCCTCACCATGAAGGAGCCCAAATGGCCGAACGTGCATTACGCACCGATCGACCTTCAGGAGATCAGTTACTACTCGGCCCCCAAAAAGAAGCCGATGCTCGATTCGCTCGAAGACGCCGACCCCGAGCTGCTCCGCACCTTCCAAAGGCTCGGCATCCCGCTCGAGGAGCAGAAGGTTCTGCTGAACGTGAAGGGAGCGGCGGCGACGGCAGCGGACGCCCTCCAGGTTTCCCCTCGCCCCTCTGGGGG
>DATLGQ010000316.1:0-2012 GCA_035540435.1 Fimbriimonadaceae bacterium | reverse complement strand
GCCGGCTCTTCGAACTCTGGCCAGAGTTCCTGGAGCAGGTGGGTGGTCAGGTACCAAGGAAAACCCTTGAGCGCTCCCCACTCCCGGCCGGAAATCTCAGCCAGGCCCACCGGCGCCAGCGCCACGCGCAACCCCTCATGGGGCTCAAATTCGGGTTCGGGCTCCCCCAGTCGGCGGGCCACCTTTAGACGGAAAGAGGTAGACGGGGACGGCAGATCGGCGCCGGTGGTGAATAGAAGCCGCACCGGTTCCGGCTTGAACGACATGGGCCGCGGGGGCTCCTCCTCGCCCAGGAAGTCCATTTTCGGCAGCCGTGAGAGGCGAGTCATGAACCACATCTGGCCGCGAAGACGGGCACGCAGGCGGCCGTAGCGTCGTTCCAGTTCGCCCCCCGCCCACTTCTCCTGCGCCCACAGGTAACCCAGCCAGCGTGAGACCAGGGACGGAGAGATCCACACGACCTCCTCCACCCCCTCCTTGATCTTGCCGTTGAACCACCAGCCTACGATCTGGCGGTCCTCCATGAGCACCCGTTCAAGTCCCTTGCCCTGCCGGTACACCTCGATCCCCCGCTCGATCTCGTGCTGGATCGGCTGCGGCGGAAAGTGCACCGGGCGAAGGAGGAACACGCCGGCCAGGAACGGGACGATCACGCTCCTATTGTCGGGTCGTTCGGGAGCGGTCTCAATCTGCGCCCCAGAACCGTCACCGGACGGAACTGCCGCGTACCCGCGAGCGACCAACTACCAAAGCTCCCACTGATACGCGCTAGCGTCCGAGCGTGACCTATGTCCAGGATTCAGTTTCGAGGTTGTTGCTGCGGTATTCCCTGCGGATGTGGCGTCTTCGCCGCCCTCGCGTTGCTCGCAACTTCCCTGGCCTGGCTGCTCTAGAGCCCGCCCCGCGGCCTCATGCCCGGCGTGACGCGCGCACAATCTCAAGCCGTGGTGAAGCTCTGAAGGTCCTCTTCGTTCACCGACGGCTCGCCGGGTGACACGTTGTTCAGCCGTCCGTCCTTCATCCACTGCTCGAGCTCGTCCACGAGGGAGAACAGGTGGTCGAACGAATCCACGATGAACAGCAGGGGCTGGTAGTGGTCGATCTCGAAGTACTGGTTGATCACCCACTCGATCTGGATCGGGTAGCGCTGGACGTCGGGCGACTCGATCGAATGTTGAAGCTCGCCGTAGGACGACAGCAGGCCGCTGCCGTAGGCTTTCAGGTCCTTTCCGTCCCGCATGAGGCCGAACTCGATCGTGAACCAGAAGAAGCGCGCCATCGCCTTGATGATGCTGGTGAGGCGACGAACCTTCTCCTCCCGGTCGGCGATGCCGGCCGCAATCTCGGCCGCAGTGTGGGCGCATTCGCCGAAGCGCACCAGGGTGTCCGCGAACGCCTTGTCGGTGTGCATCGGAACGTGCCCGGCTATATCGTGGAAGATGTCGGGCTCGGGCAGGTAGTCCAGCTTGTCCGCTCGGCGGATCGTGATCGTCGTCGGAAACTCCCGATTGCGCAGGCAATCGAAGAAGATGAAGGCAGGCACATAGCCGCTGACGGCCTTGGCTTTGAACCCCGTGAGGGGGCTCAGGAACTGGTTGACATCATCCAGGCGCGGGACGGAATCCGGATCGAGGCAGAGGTTGGCGATACCCTTCTTGAAGTGCGGGTTGGCGTACCGATCCCAACGATCCTGCATGCGGGCGAATAGCCGCCTCCACGCCTCATGGTTCTCGTGACTGTAGAGCTCATAGGGCTGATGGATGTACAGGTGCCCGGCCTGACGCTCCTGCTCGATGAAAGGCGCCTCGGTCGTAGTGAGCCCCACGGGTGTTGCCTGTGCTGCGGATTGAGCCACGTTGCTCCTCCTTGGTTGATCTGTATCTATTCTAGACGCCCCGCAGCGCGATGCCGCCGTGCGCTACTGGGCTGCCGCTAGAAAGCGATAGCTGCGCTCGACTGCTTCCATCATGTCGCCGGCGCACTCGTCCAGCTCCACGATATGCCACTGCTGT
>DATLGQ010000315.1:0-1739 GCA_035540435.1 Fimbriimonadaceae bacterium | reverse complement strand
GGCTTCATCCACCCCGCGGCTTCCAGCGCGGACGCGTCTGCCGTTTCCAAGACGCTCAAGAGTTTCCCGGCTCGGCTCCTCAACTCGGTGACCGGAGGGAGGTCCACCCGCGAGTAGGTCGTCACGTAGGATTCACCATCCGGCGCCCACTGCAACGGCCGGTGCGTCCCGTCCGATTGCGTCAACATCATGGCGCCCGTTCCGTCCATCTTGACCCTGATGTAGTGAACATGATACGGATCGGGCGGCAACAGATCGCCCCGCAGTGTGGGGTGGCCGAGAACCTGCAGAATGAGCTCCTGCCTCTCCGGGTCCACCCGTTCCACTGACCGCACCAGCCATTCCCCGGAGGTGATGGCGTTCCGCACCCGCCCTGTGTGCAGATCGATGCGGTAGAGATGGTTCCAGCCACTTCGTTCCGACATCCAAAGCACATCCGGCCCCACCAGATCGAACCAGAGCTTGGAGTTGTAGTCGACGAAGGTTGGGCTCGTCTCCTCTATAACGCTCCTTACACGCCCACTTTCTGGATCAACGGCCAGCAATCGAACCACCTGATGGCCGCGCTCGTTGTAGACGAAGAGCAACTCGCGACTGTCGGAGGTCCAGCGGAATCGACCCAAGTCCCATGGGTTCGGGGTCAGGCTCTCATCGGCAGGCGTGACTTTGCCGTTGGCAACTTCGATAAGCACCAGCCGCTCGCGGGCAATCTTGTCGCCGGGCTTGAGATAGTCGATCTGCATGAGGGACGGCTGAAGCTGATCCCGTGGCGACGAGCGCACGATCGACACCTTGCGCGTATCGCCGGCCTCGACTCGCGTGGTCGCCACAAACCGCCCGTTCGGCGACCAGACCAGATCACGACCGTAGGCGTCGCCCGGCTTGCCGTCGAACGTGAGCTGCGTCTGCCGCTCGCCCTCCTGGAGCCACACGTTGGAGTCGCGAAAGAACGCGCGGCGCTTGCCATCGGGCGAAAGCCCGGGCTGCCGCGGCCGCTGGGGCGTCGGCGAGGTCCCGTCGAAGACGGCCCTCGAAGGCCCCTCCTCTGCCGAAAAGGCGGCCAAAGCCGTTCCGTCGGTCGCAGCGAAGAGCCAGACGTGGCCGGCGTAGGTGTTCTGAACCCGCGTCTCACCGGGCGCCAGCGTGCCGTACTTCACCCGCTCGCCGGCGTTGTCGATCCAGAAGAGATCTACGGTTCGAGAGCTCTTGTTTTCGAGCGTGATCAAGGTCTGCTCGCCATTGGCGGAGGCTCGAGCGGGTAAGAACGGCCGAAGCGTGTCCGCGGCGGGGTCGCTCCCGCTGCCCGCAAGCTCCTCCAACCGGTAGGTTGAAAGGTCGAGCCGCCAGCGCTTCCCGCCAAAGCCGAGGGTCATCTCTCGCGGCTTCGACTCCAAGATCGTGATCTGCAGGTTGTTGGCGCTGAGCTTGCTCCCAGTTCGCTCCCCGAGCGCTGCCGCCAGCCGAGCGTGATCGAATGCAAGCTGCCGACGCCCGCTCCTGGTGTCGACGAGCACGGTTTCGTATGATTCCGGCCCCGTCTGCATCCGGTACCAAAGCTGTCGGCCGCCGTCGAGCCACCGGGGAGTCACCGTAGAACGGTAGACCTTGTTCGACAGCCTGCCCGCCAGTCCCGCTGCCCGGGCATAATCCGCCTCCGTTAGCTGCGCCGAGCAGGCCGTAGCGAGAGCGAGCAAAAGGAAGAGGGGCCAGACGCGATGCATACGAGTAGGTTGGCACAA
>DATLGQ010000314.1:0-6706 GCA_035540435.1 Fimbriimonadaceae bacterium | reverse complement strand
GGTGGCTACGGGTGCTTCGCTCTTCAGCATGTTTTTGCTGGGATCGATCCTGGCCGATCAGACGCTTCGGCTGGCGCCGGCCAGTTGGGGTCAGATGTTCGTGCCGCTCCAGCTTGCGTTCTTCCTACTCGCGATGCGGCTGCTGCCGATCTCGGGCATCCATGCCGCCGAGCACAAGGTCGTTCACGCGATCGAGCGCGAGGAAGAGCTTCGTCCGGAGATCGTGTCGAGGATGCCGCGGGTGCACCCGAGATGCGGGACGAACTTGGCTGCCGGCGTGAGTCTCTTCCTCGGTCTTGGAGGCGCCCACTGGATTCCCGACCAGCAGCTTCGCCTCCTGGTAGCGGCCCTGGCCACGCTCGCCCTTTGGAGGCCGCTCGGATCGGCGTTGCAGCTCTACGTGACCACCCGCCCGCCTACGAAGAAGCACATCGAAATGGGAATCCGGGCTGGCCGTGAGCTGCTCGAGAAGTATCGAGCATCCGATGGCCGCCGGGCGAGCATCCCCATTCGCATCTGGAACACCGGCATCCTTCACGTCATGACGGGATCGACGCTCTGCTACCTGTTCGCCTACGCGCTGGTAAAGGCCTTCAAGCTGCCGATCCCGCTGTAGCGCCACGCCCGCCCCTCGCATTCAAGCACGCCCAGGTAAACTGGCCGCCGAGGTTTGGCTTGCAGGTTCTTTACTCGACTCTTTTGGTTTTCGCCGTTGTGGTAGCCGTCATGTTCGCGCTGCTCGTGTTCGTCACCGGCAAGGGCGACGCCATGTCGGGCGGCGGCAGCGTTCGCACGTCGTTCAAAGGCAAAGCCAACTTCGAAGACTACATCTCCCGCATCACGCTCTATCTGGGGATCGCCTTCATCGTCCTCATGATTGGGATCGACATCATCGGCAATCGCCTTCCCCAGGCCGGCCCCTAAGCCTTTTTTTTGGGCGTCGGGATGCTCTCAGCCTTGGCGTATTTGTCCGGGTTCTTGGCAAAAGCGGGCTTACAACCTGCGCAGCAGAAGAAGTAGCGGCGCCCCTTGTGGTCCGCGAACATGCCTTCCTTGGTGGCCTTGGCGATGCTCACTTTGTGGTCCGGCATGATCGGGCAAGCCACTTCGGTCTTGGGCTTGGGCTGCGGCTTCTTCGGCTTGGCTTGGCCGGCGAAGGCGCCCAGAGCGAGCGAGGCGATTGGAATGATCAGCGCTAGTCTCTTCATGATCTCACCTACAGGATACCGGTAGGCTTGAATACGCCGCGCACCAGTAGCTGCGGTTCCCGGACATGGCGTTGACCCTGCTGCACACGAACGACTTCCACGGAGCCTTGGATCAGCAGGTTGCCGATCGACTGAGGGACTTCAAGTCGGACGGCCTCTACCTAGACTCGGGAGACGTCATCAAGGCGGGAAATCTCGGGGTGCCGATACGGGCCGAGCCGGCATGGGGCTTTCTCGCCTCGGCGGGATGTGATGCGTCCGTGTTGGGCAATCGCGAAACCCATGTGCTCGAGAGTGCCTTCCAAGCCAAGATTCGTGGCTGCCGGCATCCGCTTCTGTGCGCCAACCTTCGTCACAAGGACGGCTCGCGTCCGCTCGCGGGCCATCTGCTCCTCGAGCGAGGGGGGATGCGAGTCGGAATCATTGCGGCTATGGTCCCCATGGTGACCGAGAAGATGGCCTCGAGAGCCGCGAGCGCCTATCTGTGGGATCCTCCGCTTGGGGTCCTCAAGCCCATGGCCACCGAGATTCGCCCGCACGTCGAGCTGCTGATCGCGCTCACCCATATCGGCTTCCGCCAGGATCAAGACCTTGCTCGCCTGTGCCCTGAACTCGACGTGATCCTCGGCGGCCACTCGCATACGGTCCTGGAGACGCCGGTCCAAGTGGGCCGGACCTGGATCTGCCAGGGCGGCTCACATGGACGTTACGCTGGGCTGTATGCGTGGAGCGATGGTGAGTTGAGCGGTGGGCTGGTGCCCCTGAAGCCCGTCTAACGTCTAGCGCCGCAGACCCAGTTCCTCGGCCCAGATCTTGTGCCGCTTCCAATGACGTACGACCCGGATGGCGTAGCTGAAGATGTTGAGCACGTCCCGGTACAGGTCGATCACGGCCGCGAGCACTTCCTTCCGGCGTCGGCGGGTCTGAAGAGCCGCCAGATCGTAGACGAAGTAGGACAGGCATACCCCATTGATCAAGAGCGCGGTTGCCACTCGATCCGACCCTGGAAGGCGTGCCTCGGAAAGGAGCACGATCGCCACGGAGGAAGCCCCAAGCGCGAGCACGTACTGTCCGACGAAGCTGAAGTCGCGACCGCAGAGGAACGTGTAGAGAACGCTGGCGACCAGGCCCAGCCCCAGAGCCCACACCGGGACCTCCAGTTGCAGCAAGCCCCGAAGCGTCATCGCGAGGAACACGAACATCACCGGTGAAAAGGCCAGCGAGTACAGCTGGTCGATCGGCCGGGGCTTCGTGAGGTCGCGCATGACGCTCAGGGCGACCAATGATCCGACCAAGGCCAGCGCCGACGGAACCACCGGCAGGGATGGCATCGGGCTGATCGCCAGCGCCCAAACCGCAAGCCAGGAGAGCCCATGGAACAGAACGACCCTGCGGATGAACGCCACCCGGACCGCATACCGCTCTTCGGCGACGTTCTCGGAGACCTGGATGGCGTCGGGAACGTACGGAGGAACGATCATGGCCGGTTGGATTATGAAGCGCCGCGAGGCAGGAATTGGTCCGCGTATCCGAGGGAAGCCGTAGGGTCGTTGCCCTCTTCGCACTCCCAAAGGGCGTCGAGAACCGCATGCACGAAGCACCAACGTCGAGCGCGCCCCCGCTCGAGCCCAAGCAGCTCGCAGAGCCGGCCGAGCCGCCTCTCGTTGACCTCCGGGCTGACCGGATGTGGGTTCCGAAGGAACTGGCACACGTCGAAGTGCCGATCGCCATAGAGGCCCTTCGGATCGATGGCGATCCATCCAGCTCGATCTGAGCGAAGCACGTTGAAGTGGTGCAGGTCGCCATGAAGCGCTAGCGGTTCCGCTGTGCTCTCGATCAATTCCGAGAGTGTGCGGTTGGCTGTGTCGAAGATCGAGTTGGGGACCCTGGAGCCATCGCCCCTCCCATACCTATCATAAGCCGCGAACCAACTGGACAAAGGTCGAAGACCTTCGTCGGCGGCTGGGAGCCAGAGCCGGGAGAGCAGCCCGGCACAGATCTCCATAGCTTCGTCGTCGCTCAGATTCGAGAGGTCCGTACCAGGTTGAATGCGCTCGATCAGAAGCGCACCGAGCGAACCATCTGCCTCGAGCAGCCTAGCTGCGCCCTCGCCCCTCCAGAAAGCCAGGGCGGCGATCTCGTTCAGCGTCTCGTCCACGTAGGGCGAGACCTTGAGCACGCAGGGGCCCCTGGCGTCGTGCTCGGCCGGCGCAACGAAGTTCATCACGATATGCGGAAAGGGAGGGCCGACGCGGATCCTCCAGCGCCGCTCCAAGTCAGCGATCAACTGGGGCAGGCTCGAGATCCAATCGGGGCGGCTGCGATTGTGGTCCAGAAGTGGGCGGGGAAGCTCCATAGGATGCTCGTCTGGTTTTGAAGACCCAGGTGGCAAAGCGGCGGGGGAACCGCACAGCTCCGACCGTAGTAGCATATCGCAAGACCATGGAAATTCTCATTTCCCGTCACAGCCGCCGCGACTTCTTGCGAGTCCTCGGGACGGCCGGCTGCTCGGCTCTCGCGCTGCGCGCCTTCCCAGAGGAGACGCTCCGCTGGATCGGGGACGGGAACTTCGCCCAGAGCCTGACTCGCACGCCGGCCCAGATCGAGGGGCCGTTCTACCCGGACCGACTGCCGCTCGATCGCGACAACGACCTCGTGCTGATCTCCGGGAAGACGACTCCCGCAGACGGCGAGGTGACGCATCTCAGCGGCCGGATCCTGGACCTGAAGGGCGAGCCCGTGAAGGGAGCGATGATCGAGATCTGGCAGGTGGACAGCCGTGGCGCGTACATCCACTCCGGCAGCATGAACCGGGCGCGCCTGGATTCCAACTTCCAGGGATACGGCAAGTTCGAAACTGACTCAACGGGCGGATACCGTTTCCGCACGATCAAGCCGGTCGCCTATCCCGGCCGCACCCCTCATATCCATGTGAAGGTCAGCAAAGGTGGGCGCGAACTCCTGACCACCCAGTGCTACGTCAAAGGCGACGCCCGAAACGAGCGCGACGGCATTCTCCTTGGGATTCGCGATCCAAAGGCGAGAGAGTCCGTCATCGTCGCCTTCGAGCCTCTGCGCGATTCGAAAGCGGCAGAGCTCTCCGCCCGCTTCGATATCGTGCTCGGCCTCACGCCTGCTGAGTGACGCAGACGGCCTGGACGCCGACCCTACCTTCATTCACCATACAGCTCGGATCGCCGCCCCAACCGCGCGAGCGATCTGGTAGAAGGGTAGCAAGTGGACCATCTCACGAAGCGCGAGCGCGTGGAGGCCATCGTCTTCTATGCAGGCACCGCCTTTTTGACGTTCGCCTGGTGGCTTTGGCTGGTCGATGGCCCGCGGCACGTCTTCTTTGGGCATCGCTTTGGGCGCGAATGGGCGTGGTTGCTGATCGGTCCAGATGCCGCCTCCGCGGTGGTGGGAGCAGGCCTCTTGTGCTTTCTGTTAGTGAGGCGCAGTGGGTTGGTCGCGCCGCTAGCCTGGTGCCACTTCGGCGCCCAGGGCTATGCATGGTTGATCAGCGCTGGCTTGGCCCTCCACGATCCAGCGGCCTACTACGGGTTTGTCTGCATGACTTTCTCCGCCGGAGTTGCCCTCGCTTTCGCGATCCGGCTCGGCAACTTGAACGTCCTATGGGGGCCATTCCAGTTCCGCGCTTCTCGCGCGCAATCCGCCTATGGGTATTGGCGCCGGAGTCTCATTCAGACGGCTGTGATGTGGGTGACCTTCCTGGGCTTGATACCTGCGGCCATCGCTGGGATGGAGTTGGCCTTTGGTTGGAATCTCCATTGGTGGCATCATCCGGCCCGCGTGCCGGTTGCGACACTTCTCTTCGCGATTGGCGGCAGCTTGGGCCTTTGGGCCGGTCGGACCATGGCGAGGACAGGGTGCGGCACGCCCCTTCCTTCTGCCTGCGCGGCGAAGCTCGTTACCGACGGGCCCTATGCTTTCCTTCGGAATCCGATGGCGGCAGGAGGAATCCTTCAAGCCATGGCCGTCGGCCTTCTGATTGGCTCCCCACTGGTCGTGCTTTACGCCGTTATCGGCGCGATCTGGTGGGAGATCATCGCGCGGGGTTGTGAGGAGGCGTATCTGCGCTCAGTGTTCGGATCCGAGTTCGACGCCTACCAGCAACGAGTTCGATGTTGGGTGCCCTCCCTGCGTGCAAGGGACCTCTCAGCGATGGATTCAGCCACGCACGAAATGGCGAACGTTAGTGTGGCCCCACCGCCGGGTCCGGCTGATGGTCGTCATTGAACTCGAGTTCGAGCCCTCCGTCCCGCTCGACCCACGTCCCGCACGCGCCCCCATGCGGACTCGCATCCAGATAGAGAGGCGTGCCGTCGAATCGATAGCTCGGCACGTAGAACTGCGACACCTCCGTCACGTCCGCCGTCAAGTAGTGACCGATCAACGAGCGGCGAAAGCGATCGCTGGAGCGGTTGGCGAAGGATCCATGCACGATCGAGCCGTTGAAGAAGAGCACGTCGCCCGGCTCCATGATCACCGGGACCGGCGTATACCCTGGGGGCAGCGGCACCTGATCGTGGGTAAAGCTCTCGTTGATGTCCGAACCTTCTGGGCAGACCATCGGCCAGTCTTGAGTGCCTGGCACGACCTGCAGACAGCCGTTCTCTTCGTCGCACCGGTCGATCGCGAGCCAAGCGGCCACGCACGTGCCCGGTCGGGCGCGCAGATACTTCTGATCCTGATGCAGCGCCTGGCCGCGAGCCCCAGGAGGCTTGAAGTAGAACATCGTCTGGGCGGCAATCGGTTCCTCGCCCAGGAGCCCGGTCATGACCTCGCGTAGTCGGGGATCCAGCATCCATCGCATGCTGAGCTCGTCCCACCGGTGCGGGTGGATGATCCTGGGGAATGCCTTGAGCGGGTCTTCGCCGCCGATCTCGATCCCCACGTCGTCCATGGGCGTCGGGCTCTTGCGGATCTCCATGAAGTGGTCGCGGATCTGCTCGCACTCCTCTCTCCCGAAGAGGCCCGGTACCACAACGTAGCCCTGCTCGTCCCAAAACGATTTCTGTTCGGCGGTCACTGGTGTTCTCATCGGCTGCTTCAACTGGATTCTACTGTCGCTCGTCGCTCGTCGTTCGTCGGTTCGTTGCTCGTCGCTTCAGCCGATCCGTCGATCGCTAGACCTCCAGCCCAGGTTGCGATCGTGGAACGCAAGCGCATCACGGACATGGACGTCCCAGTAGCCCCACTCGTGAGTGCCAGGAAACTCCTCGTATTCGTGGACGTAATCGATCTGCTCCAAGTGCCGGTGGAAGCGCCGATTCGCGTCGAGAAGAAAGTCGTCGAGCCCGCAATCGAAGCGAAGGGACGGGCGCTCGCCTGACGGAAGGCGCTCTGCCAGGGCGAGCAGGTCGTTCGGCCCCCCGGTCGGGTTCGGCCCCAGCACCGGCATGAACTCTCGCCGGAACCACTCGTCCCTGGCCTGGTCCCATCCATCGTGCCCGAAGGTCAAAGCGCCTGAGTGTGAA
>DATLGQ010000313.1:0-6300 GCA_035540435.1 Fimbriimonadaceae bacterium | reverse complement strand
GCACCTGGCCGTCCGCGAACTTGTGCGTCATCGCCAGCGAGCGGTTCAGAGCGTTGCCCAAGTCGTTCGCCAGGTCGCTGTTGTAGCGCTTGTCGTAATCGTCCTGGGTGAACGTGGAGTCGCTGTCGAGCGACATGGTGGCGGTCAGGTAGTGACGCACGACGTCCACCGCAATCTCGTTGGGCACGCCCATGCGTGCGGCGGTTTCTTCGGCCAATGCCAACGGCTCCACGAGATTGCCTTTGGATTTGGAGATTTTCTCCCCGCCCATCAGCACCCAGCCGTGGGCCACTACACTCTCGAACACGGGCAAGCCCGCTCCCAGGAGCATTGCCGGCCACAGCGTGGCGTGGAAGCGGGTGAGGATGTCCTTTCCGACCCACTGCACGCGGGCCGGCCACCTCTCATCCCAGCCCTCATCGGGCCATCCCGTCACCGTCACGTAGTTGATCAGCGCATCGAACCACACATAGATCACCAGATCCTCTCGCCCGGGCACCGGGATCCCCCACCCGGGGTTCTTGCGGGTGATACATATGTCGCGAAGGCCCTGCTTGATGAAGCTGATCACCTCGTTGCGCCGGGTGTCGGGTCGAATGAACGACGGGTTCTCGTCGATCATCTTCATGAGTGGCTCCTCGAACGCCGAGAGTCGGAAGAAGTAGTTCTCCTCGCTGACCCAGCGCACCGGGTTGCCGTCGGGGCTCTTGCCATCGACCAGATCCTCCTCGCGGAAGTAGGTCTCGGTGGAGACGTCGTACCAGCCTTCGTAGGTGCCAAGGTACACGTGCCCGTTGGCCTCCAGCCGGCGGAATAGCTCCTGGCTCGCCTTGACGTGCCGGGGCTCGGTGGTGCGCACGAAGTCGTCGTACGAAATGCCCATGCCGTCGAAGAGAGAGCGAACGGCCCCCGCAATCTCCGCTACGAACTCGTGCGGGTCCCGCCCCTGGGCCTCCGCCGCTTCCTTGATCTTGAGTCCGTTCTCGTCGGTCCCGACTTGGAAGAACACGTCCTCGCCCCGCATCCGCAGGTATCGCGCTGTGACGTCGCCGGCGAGGTCGGTCACGAGGTTGCCGATATGCAGTCGACTGTTGACGTAGGGGATCGCGGTGCAGATGGTGGTCTTGGCGGGCATGCAGGGCCGAGTGTACCGGCGCGGTGGAAGCGTCCTTGGACTTCAATCGCAGAACCCGGAGCTGGTTGGCCCGTCGCCGTGGCCAAGCGAACGCGGTGACACCTGCACCATCTTTGAAGCCTTCAAGACAGCTGAAGGGCTAAAATCCGTCTGGACCTGTCTTACGGAACAGGCGCCAAGGGGAGCTTCCACCATGACTATGCCAGGACTCTTGTTTGCTGCAGCCATCGCCCAGGGCTCGGGCCTGACACCGGGCATGGTTATCACCCAAAGCACCACGATGCGGCCAGGGACCTACCGCATCGAGACCAACGAGAACCTGCAGACGCCGGCCCTCACCGTGCGCGGCAACAACATCACCGTCGACTTCAAGGGCGCGATCCTCGAAGGAACCCCTCAGACTACGGAGCCGAACGCGCGCAAGGGGCTCGGCGTTCGGGTCGAGGGCCGCAACGTCACGATCAAGAACCTGACCGTTCGCGGCTACAAGGTGGGTCTGCTCGCCCGCAACGTGCCCGGCATCCGCATTACCGGCAGCGACTTCTCCTACAACTGGAAGCAGAGGCTCCTCTCGACGCTCGAACGCGAGGACACCGCAGACTGGATGAGCTACCACCGTAACGAGAAGGACGAGTGGCTGCGCTACGGCGCGGGCATCTACCTGCGCGGATGCGATGGCTTCGAGGTGGACCACAACCGGATCGTCGGCGGTCAGAACGGGCTCATGCTGACCGAGTGCAACAAGGGCAAGGTCTGGAACAACAACTTCTCGTTCCTGTCGTCGGTGTCGCTCCTCATGTATCTGAGCAGCGACAACAAGATCATGCACAACAAAATGGACTGGGCCGTGCGCGGCTACAGCCACGGGGTCTACAACCGGGGCCAGGACAGCGCCGGGATCATCATCTACGAGCAGTCGAACCGCAACGTCTTCGCCTACAACTCGGTCACCCATGGCGGCGACGGGTTCTTCCTCTGGGCGGGGCAGACCACGATGGACACCGGCAAGGGCGGCTGCAACGATAACCTGCTCTTCGGCAACGACTGGAGCCACGCGCCGACTAACGGGATCGAAGCCACCTTTAGCCGCAACAACTTCGTGAACAACCTGATCCTCGAGTGCTGGCACGGCATCTGGGGCGGCTATAGCTGGGAAAGCAAGGTGATCGGCAACGTCTTCGGCCTCAATGCGGAGGCCATCGCCTGGGAGCATGGGCAGGACAACCTGGTCGAGCACAACGTCTTCCACCGCGACAACACCGGGCTCGTGATCTGGTCGAACCCCAGCCAGGACCCGAACTGGGGCTACCCGAAGAATCGCGACACCCGCAGCCGGGACTGGACGATCCGCAACAACGTGTTCAGCCATATCCCCCAGACAGCCCTAGCTGTGCGCCGAACGCAAGGAGTAGTGCTCGAAGGAAACCGCTTCCTGAGCGTGGCCGACATCTATCGGCTAGGCGAGCTCGTCAGCGGCTTCCGACTCGGGCCGGGCAACACCAGCGACGGGCTGGCGGTTCCCGCCGGCGTCAAGGAGACCGAGCAGCCCGGGAGCATGACGTACCAGTTGAAAGCCATCGATGCGAGCCCGATCCTGCCCGCGACTATGCAGCCGAGCGGCAACCTGATCATGGGTCTGGACCTGCGCAAAGAGGACTACCTCAAGCGGTTCGACGTCCCGTGGAACTCGGGAATCCGCGGGATGGGCCCCAGAACAGGCGATGCCGGGGCCGAAGCGCGCCGCGCAGCGGCCGTCTCCAAGTTCTGGGTGCAGCCCATGAAGGGTGGGATGGACCCGTTCCTGAAGAAGGGCGAGACCCGGGGCCGGCGCTACATCCTGGTCGACGAATGGGGGCCTTACGACTTCAAGTCGCCCCGCCTTTGGCCTCGAGGCGAGGTGGCCGCGGCTTCCTCGGTCTCGGTCGATGCGGCCGGGCGCCAAACAGGTCCTTCCCGCTCGACGGTGCAGCGCTTCGAGGTGCTAGCCCCCCCTGGGCGGTGGCGAGTCGTCGAGCACAAGGGCGTGGACCGAGTGGAGCCGACGCAAGGATCCAGCGGCCAGTATCTCGACGTCACGTTGACCCCTGGGCAGGCGAGCGATATCTCGCTGGTACTGGAGTACACGGGCGCGGAGACGGTCGACTACCGCGGCATCGTCACCAAGGCGGGGACGCCCGTCCGGTTCGGCTACTCCAAGTTCTTTGCTCCGATCGATTGGACAATCAGTTGGTATGCCTGGGATCGCGCGACTGTGGCCGATCCCAAGGCAAACATGCCGGCGCTGAGGGACCTGATCAAGGGTGAGCCCTTGCACACGGTGCGGCGCGATCGCCTGGAGGGCGCGTGGGGCGGCTCGCCGGCGCCCGGAGTGCCGGCCGATGGCTTTGCCACCATCGCCACTGGCTCGTTCCAGATCGCTCCCGGCGAGTACGTCCTGAGCGTGACGACGGACGACGGAGTGCGGGTTTGGGTGGACGACAACCTGGTTCTGGAGTCTTGGAAGTACCAGGGCCCGACCAACTACGAGACCAGGCTCAAGCTAGGCGGCCCCCACAAGATTCGAGTCGAGCACTACGAGATCGACGGGTATTCGGCGCTGAAGGTGGAGTTGAAGCGACCGTAAGCTCCGCAACCAGATAACCGCCGTTGTTGCTCGTTGATCAGCAATAACAGCCCCCCCCGACGCGGTATGCACAGGAATACTAGACGTGTTTCAAGGAGGTATGACGTTGAAGAAGATAATCGCACTCCTTTTGCTTTGCGGGGCATGTTTCGCGGCTGTCCAGGCAATTGATCCCGGCGAGGGCGACGACGAGTTTCCCTGCGAGGTGCCGCCCGAGGAGCCCCAGCCATGAAGAATCGCCTCTCCCTGATCTTCACGGCAATCGGGATTGCTGCCATATGCCTTGCAGGCACTCCTTGTCCAAACCCCTTCAGCTACCGCATCAACCATGAAGAGTGCGTGTTAGTGCATGGTGGCGGCTGGACCAAGACGTATCGCTCGGCCGTCCCAGGCGGCTGCCAAGTCCCTGGTACCAGTTCGAAGAAGTGCCAGGTCTACGGCATCATTGATAGTGCTCGCACGAAGAAGCTCACGGGCTTCTACGAACAGAACATCCATGGCCACTGGGTTTATTCAATCTGTGAGGACGACGAGCCTTACGCCTACATAGGCCTTGCCACAGGGCGTTCGACACAAGAAAACTGCGACTACTGCACAGGTACTTAGATGGGTTATGAAGCGATCTACGAAGGCTCTATCAAGTTGCTGGAGCCGCAAGGCTATGCGCACAGCCTCGTGCGAAGAATCAACGGCGAGGAAGGTTCGGCCCGGGCCACCCTGCGGATCACCTACCGGAAGGACGGGGCGGGATCGGAGCAAGTCGAATACCTGCTAGATGGGGTTCATCGGAGCATCGAGCTTTCAACCAAGGTTGCACACGTGTCCGTTCAGTCACGCTCGACCCCAACCATGCGACCCCCCGAGGAGGGTGGGGGCTTCGGGATGCTCGGATTCGCCCTTCCCCCGACGCTTTCTAACTTTTTTCTGCGGGAACCAGCTCGGGGGGAAGTCTTCAACGGCTACCCTTGCAGCCCAACCGATAGGGCATGCGAGATTTTCGTCATGCCCTTTAGCGTGGGTGGGGCAGAAGAGTACGTTCAGTGGCGAAGAAAAGAGTCTGCGTTAACGAATCGGTCGTTCGGCAGGCGCGGCGCCGATTGGAAGTTCATGGGCGGCAGGAAGGGCTTTCCCGAGAAGATCGAGTTTCGTGAGTTCACCCACGAGGGCGAGGCCGCCGTCGCAAGCTACGAGCTCGTATCGCTCAAGCCGTTCCAGGGACAACTGAGGGTGGAAGACGTGCTCGCATCTGGCCAACGGCTTCAGATTGAGAGGGGCGGCGTCGCATATGGGTCCGAGTTCGATCCGAATATGGTTGACCCTTGGTCGTGGTACTCGCGTCAAGAGCACATCCACCAGGAGGTTGGGCAACAAGACACGCCGCCGTGGGGCCTGATAGGCGGTATCACTCTCTCCTTGGCATTGTTGTTGGCGCTGGCGCCAAAGGCTCTGATCAGCATCAAGGGCAAGCTCGGCCTTGGGTAGACCGGCAGGAACCGATGCCTGGGCGACCGCCGCCTATGGTTCGCTTGCCTTCTCAGCCGGGTGCCTCACCGTGCCCGCGCTCAGCCAGGCTGCCGGCGTACATTCACCCTGCCCGATCGCTCGAGACTGCGACCTTCTCTCAAGGTTGCCAAGTCCGGCCATGTTTGGGCTGCCCGTTGCCTGGGTGGGGCTACTGTCTGCTGCCGTGCTGCTGGGACTCCTGGTCTGGGAAGCTCGGCCCAGGTTCAGCCTAGCCTTTGCGGCGACGGCTGCGTTCTACGCAGGGCTCCTGCAGTGGCAGACCTGGTCCAGGCACAGCCTCGTCTGCGTTTGGTGTATGGGTGCTGCGTGTGGATTGGCCGCGTGTGCTTTGTTCCTGCTTCGGGCCCGAACCTGCGCCACTAGTCTCCGAGGCGCGTCCGCCTCGTTCGTCCTATTGGCATCCCCGCTGCTATCAGCCTCGTGGCTTTCATCCAGACCGATACCTTCGCAGCGGCTCGCAATCAATTCGGTCAATCGAGCGCACATCACGACGTTGGCCAGCACCCAGGGAGCACTGGTGGTTTTCGGCTCGCCCCTTTGTCCCGCATGCCGCGTGGAGATTCCAAAGGCTATCGATTGGTCCAGGCGCCATCGCTTTCGGTTCGTTTACCGGTACGTTCCACGTCATGGGGGAGGGCACGAGCGGCGTCTGGGTGTAGCGCTCAAGCTGGCCATAGAAGCCGGTCGCCGCGACCTCTGGGAGGATCTGCTGGTTCCGCAGGTGTCCTGGGACGCCGATCGGCATGTCCTCGAAGCGCTGGGCACTACGCAGGCTCAACTTAAACAGGAGCTACGCACTGCGGAACAGGACTATGCGGTCGCAAGAGGACTGAAGCTGCAGACGATTCCGGCGGTTGTTCTATGTCCGCCGCAACAGGGATGCTCCCTGCTGTCAGGATTGCCGAAAGGGTCCTAAAAACGGCCAGAAGTGTTACTTCGCGTAAGGCGCGCAGAGAGGGTCCCCGATCACCACGTCCTTCCACTTCAGGATCGGCGAGGCGGCGTAGAAGCTCTCGGC
>DATLGQ010000312.1:0-6221 GCA_035540435.1 Fimbriimonadaceae bacterium | reverse complement strand
GTGTACGCGGTGTCCCGAACCGGGGTCACCGGCGCGGCGCATGCGGCCCCACCCGAGGTGCGGGATCTGGTCGTGAGGATCAAGCGGCTGGCCGAGAACCCGGTTTGCGTGGGCTTTGGAATCAGCAAGCCCGAGCACGTGCGGATGGTGTGCGAGGTGGCCGACGGCGCAGTGGTCGGCTCGTGGCTGGTTGAGCTGCTTCACCGCCGCTGGGATGGGGGGCGTGGAAGCAGGGACGTGGTGGCGGCGGTGCGAGAGCTGAAGGCTGCGACCGGCGGCTAGGCCATCGCGCGTGCGCGAAGATATGACCGACTAGCCCAGCGTAAAGAAGAACGTCGAACCCCGCCCGAGTTCGCTCTGCGCCCACACCCGACCACCGTGGCGGCGGACGATCCGCTCCACGTTCGCGAGGCCGATGCCCGTTCCCGGGAATTCCTCGTCTTTGACCAGGCGTTCGAATGGCAGGAAGAGCTTGTGCGCGTACTTCATGTCGAAGCCCACGCCCTCGTCCCTTACGAAAAAGACCATGGGGCTTGGGCCCACTGGCGCTTGAGAGCCCACCTCGATGCACCCGCCCTTCGGGGAGAACTTGCAGGCGTTTTCGATCAGGTTCTCCAGCACCAACCTCAGCAGAGTTGGATCGCCTATCACGTGCAAGTTCCGGGCTATCTTGAATGTCATGCTCTCGCACGGCCAGCGTGTCTTGAGCTCTTCGACGACGTCGGAGGCTAGCGCGCTCAGGTCCACCTGCTCGCGGCTCATCTGGTAGCGTCCCAGCCGCGACAGCCTCAGGAGCTCATCGATCAGCTCGCCCAGGCGATTCGCGGAGCGGGCTTGCCCCTCGAGCAGCTCAGCCGCTTGAGGCGGAAGGGCTTCGCCGAAGTCCTGTTGGAGTATACGGCTGGTCGCGATGATGTTCCGCACCGGCGCCCGCAGATCGTGGCTGACCGAGTAGGTGAAGCCTTCCATCTCCTCGTTCGCCGCCGCAAGCTCCGCCGTGCGCGCCTGCACGCGACGCTCCAGCTCCGCCTCGGCCACCTTACGGTCGTGCACATCGACACTGGTCCCCAGCCACTGGCGTAGGTTGCCCTCGGCATCGTGTAAGGGCACGTATCGAGTGAGGAACCAACGGTACTCACCGTCCCCCCGCAGCAGCCGAAGCTCGTGCTCCCAGGTCTTGCCTTCCGACATGGAGCGGGCCCAACTGGCGAAGGCGGCGCTGCGATCTTCCGGATGAACGACGACGCTCCAGCCCTCCTCGCCCCGCGACTCGGCCGGCAGCCCCGTGAACTCGTAGTACCAGCGGTTGAGGAAGAAGGTCTGGCCCTCGTTGGTGGCCATCCAGACGATTGCCGGGATCGAGTTGGCTAGCTCGCGGAACCGCTCTTCGCTCTCGCGAAGAGCCCGCTCGGCCTCGATCCGGGCCGTGATGTCGATCGCCATCCCGCCGACCATCAGCTCGTCGCCCTCTCCAGGGATTGGAAACTTGCTGACGATCGAGGTGTGGAGGCTTCCATCCGGATGCTCCAGCGTCTCCAGGGTCTGATGCCCTTCGGCACTCGCCAGGGCCAATAGGTCGTTCTCGCGGAACCGGGCGGCCGTCTCCGGCGGAAACAGCTCCGCGTCCGTATGGCCGAGAACCTCGGATGCGGGCCGGCCAAAGGCGCGGGCGGCGGCTTCGTTTGCGAACAGGTACTGCCCGTCCTGGTGCTTGATCCAGGCCAGACCCGGAAGGTGCGACATGAACAAAGCGAAGCGACGCTCGCTCGTGCGCAAAGAGTCCTCGGCTCGCTTGCGCCATGTGATTTCGGAAGAGAACACCGTCACTCCGCCCTTCCATGGGTAGATGTGGTTCTCGTACCATGTTTCGAAGGGAGCGTAGTAGTGCTCCGAGCGGATTACCCGCTGCTCGTCGCGAGCCTGGTGCAACTCCCGGTAGTACTGATTGCCGACCGCGTCCGGATAGATCTCCCAGATGCACCGGCCGATGAGCTCCGACTTGGTCTTGCCCAGGACCCGCGCCGCCTTCTCATTCAAGAACACGTAGCGCCAGTCGAGGTCGTACATCACCACATGGTCGTCGATGCTTTCCAGCACCGAGTCCAGCCTCTGCTCACTCTCGCGAAGCCGCTCCTCCAAGTCACGGCGCTCCGTGACATCGCGGAAGAATGCCCCCACATTGCACCCAAACGGCGAGAGCTGAACCTCCAGCCAACGTCCCAGCAACTGGGAGAACGTCTCAAACCGCTCGCCGGCGCCCGTGCGGGCCACTCGTTCGAGCGATTCCAACACCGGCGACTCCTTCGTGTGGGGCGAGAGCTCGAAGAGGGTCTTGCCGAGCACGTCCTGCTCTTCCGCCCCCATGCTTGCGAGCGCGCGCTGATTGATGAAGACCACGCGCCAGTCAGGTGGAGCAACTTCGACGAATGCGTCGAGCGTTTGATCCAGCACCTGCGCGGCGTTCGTCCTCGCGGCATGAGATCCGGCAGCGGCGTGTTCGGCGTGAGACTCCCCCATGGCAGCGCTCCGCGCGTCGCTGGAGCATGTTCATTATGCGGCAGAGCGGGCGAGGTGGCGGCGCGAAATGGGGCTCGTCTGCTGGAGACCGAATTGTGGAGGAAGTGGCACGGGCTGAACGCTTCCTGGGAGTAGCGGAGCGCGGCAGCGTAGCCTATACTCCCCGCATGTCGGACGCACGCGGGATATGGCTGGGCGTCTTCGAGCAGAACGGTTGGACGGTGGGGGGCCGACCGGGGCCTCTCGAGAGCAGGGTCGAAGCCTCGATCTCGATCCTGGGCGAGAAGGATCACTTTCATGCCTCAACCCGCCACGGGTTGAGGCCACCCTGCCGCCTACGAACCCGCATGCCTCAAACCCGCCTCGGGTTGAACCAGCATGCCTCAACCCGGCTCGCCTACGAACCCGCATGCCTCAAACCCGGCTCGGGTTGAACCAGCATGCCTCAACCCGCCGCGGGTTGAGGCCCCGCCAGTAGAAGCTCCAGCGTCCCGTACAATGGCCCCAATGAGTCGATACCGACACTGGGTGAACCCGGAGGGGCCGCTCGTCTTCCTCACATCCAGCACCGGGGGCTTCGCCACCGTCTTCGAGTGGCCGGCCGTGCGCGGACTGGTGGCCAGTATCCTCGACGCCCACTGCTTCTATGGAGCCCGCCTCCACGCCTACTGCGTCATGCCGCACCACGTGCATTTCGTAAGCTGGATACCGCAGGGCAGAACCGCGTCGTGGTTCATGAACCGAATCAAGTCCAACGCCGCGAAGCGTGTGCTGCCGCTGCTCGGGCCTCACGAGATCCGGATCCTAAACGAGGGATCCGAGCCGGGCCGGGTCCTTTGGCAACGAAGTTACCGGAGAACAGGCCTGACCTGTGGGCGGAGCTTCTTTGCATGCGTGCGCTATGTGCACCTCAACCCGCTTCGCGGTGGGCTCTGCACGGACCCGCTCGACTACCGCTGGTCCAGCGCCTTCCTCTGGCAGGAGTGCCGTTGGGACCCGCAGAAGGGCCTCCCAATCTCGGACGACCTCCTTCGTGAGTACTGCGATCCGTCGCAACTTCGTTTTGGGCCTCAACCCGAGGCGGGTTGAGGCATAGGGGTAGCCCGGTCGGGCCTTCGACTCCCCTGTGCCCACCAAGGGCCTCCTTTGGCGCAGCCGACGAAGAGCAGGGAAGCGAGGGCGCTGAGAATGGCGAGCCTGCGCATGGTCCTATTGTACGAGCTTCAGCTAGTCCAGACTGCTTCGCTGTTTCAGCCTCACGCAAACTCCAGCCCTTACCTGAAGAGCATCCCGTACCATCGAGGCCAACAAAAAGGTCTGTGCAATTGCACGAGAGTGCATGTACAGTGACTAAAGCGCAGTGCGCATTGAGGAGCTCTGGGATGAAAAACGGGCTGAGGATCTAGGACATGCGCTGGAGGATTCTCCTCATCGCGGGCGCGGTGGCCCTCGTTGGACTGGCGATCGGCTTCTGGGCATCGGTGAAGACCAAGAAGCCGCCACCCGTCACGTACATGGGGCGACCTATTCCGCCGGAAGGGCTCGTGATCGATTCCCAAAGCAAGGACCCAGGCGATCCCCGAAACGCGGAAGAAGACTTTCGCCGGCTGTATGCGGCCATGACTGCGTACCGGGCGAAAACGGGAAAGCTGCCCAACCCCGGGCAGCTCATGCAAATGACAGGCGAGGAGGTCGAGGGCATCTCCCTGAGGCCTGAAGATCTTCAGAACCCGGACGCGCTCAAGGCGGAGGGCCCGTCGGCGCGCCTGCGAAACAGGAGGAAATTCGAATACATGGCGGCTTGGGCAAGGCCCCGCTACGATGGCCGGCCCAAGCCGGCTCAACCCCCTGAAGGAGAGCGGGACGTATGGATCGTATCCAACCCACTACGCCAGGAGTAATGGAGTCGCCTACGCTGACAAACCCTACCGATACCATTTCACCGGTTGCTGGGTCGTCTTGTGGAGCGACGGCGCAGTCGAGCGAGTCCCGTACAAGGACTTGCTCATGTATGAGCAGTCGCCTAACATGTACGGGTATGTAATTCCGGGCGAAGCCGGCGCGCCCAAGAACGCCTTGCCGATCACCGAATGGTGGAAGCAGCGGTACGGGCCGAACGCTTCCTGGGAGTAGCGGAGCGCGGCAGCGTAGCCTATACTCCCCGCATGTCGGACGCACGCGGGATATGGCTGGGCGTCTTCGAGTAGAACGGTTGGACGGTGGGGGGCCGACCGGGGCCCCTCGAGAGCAGGGTCGAAGCCTCGATCTCGATCCTGGGCGAGAAGGATCACTTCCTGTCGCTGGAGTGGCTTGTGGAGGTGACCGAGGACTTCCTGGTCTTCGAGTGGCACTACGAGGCGCCGACGCCCTTCTTGCCGTGGCGCGACCCGGCCATCGCCTCCGGCTCTACCAGAATGTGGATCCCCTGGACGAGCATCGGCTACGTCTACCGGAACCGCGATGCGAAGTAAGTCGCTGGGCGCTCGCCTTTTACTGCTCATGCGACTTGGATCGGGCCCGGGCTGCTGCTATAATGCAGCAGGGTGAGAGCAGAAGGTCCCAACGCATCTGGATCGGACCATGGCCTGGGGCCTCGGGCGAGTTCGCGCGTGCCGGTTGAGCCTTCGCGTGCAGGGGATGCGCCCAGCAGCCCGAACCAAGCAACCCCTCCAGACCTCCTTGACGAGCTTACGAGTTGGGGGCTGGACGCTACCAGCGGCGAGCAGCGATTCCGCGAGATGATCGACGCGCTTCCGGCGGCCATCTACACGACCGACGCTCACGGCAAGATCACCCACTTCAATCCAGCCTGCGAGGCCCTGTGCGGCCGCACGCCTGAAGTCGGCAGCGACTACTGGTGCGTCACCTGGAAGCTCTTCTACCCCGATGGAAGGCCGCTGCCTCACGACCAGTGTCCCATGGCGATCGCCTTGAAGGAGGCGCGACCTGTCCGCGGCGTGCAGGCTATTGCGGAGCGACCGGATGGCACGCGCGTCTGGTTCGAGCCCTATCCCACGCCACTCTTCGACGGCGCCGGCAACCTGATCGGCGGCATCAACATGCTGGTGGACATCACGGAGCGGATGCAGGCGGAAGCCTCGGAGCGCTGGAACGCCCGCCGGAGCGAGGTGCTCTCTCGCACCGCCGCCCAACTGTTGGAATCGGATAATCCGCAGCAGTTGCTCGAGGAACTTTGCCGCGACATCCTCGAGTTCCTGGACTGCCATGTCTTCTTCAACTACCTCATCGACGAGCCGAGCGGGCGCCTGCGGCTGAACGCCTATGCCGGGATTCCGGAGGAAGAGGCCCGACGGATCGAATGGCTGGACTTTGGGCAGGCCGTCTGCGGCTGTGCGGCGCGCGACCGGGAGCGGATCGTCGCGGAGCGCATCTTCGACGCTCACGATCCCCGGACGGAGCTGGTGAAGTCGTACGGGGTCCAGGCTTACTGCTGCCATCCGATGGTCATGCAGGGGCGGCTGATCGGCACCCTGTCGTTCGGCGCCAGGTCACGATCCCGCTTCGAGCAGAAAGAGATCGAGGTCATGCGCTCCGTGGCGGACCTCGTTGCCATCGCGATGAATCGTATCCAGGCGGAGCAGGCCCTGCGCCAGAGCGAGGAGCGTTATCGCCAGACGCTCTCGCTCATGCCGGCGGCGGTCTATAGCTGCGACGCCTCGGGGGTGATCACCTACTTCAACGAG
>DATLGQ010000311.1:0-3954 GCA_035540435.1 Fimbriimonadaceae bacterium | reverse complement strand
CTCTCGGTGAGCGCGGGGCTGGAAGGCAGCCCTGGCCTCTGGAGCTACCGGATCGGTGCGAACGCCCTCCTCAATGGCGGGACCAGCACGTTCAAGCAGGACGCCACCTTCCTCGACGCCTACGTCGGCTATCTGCTGAGGCCGAACCAGCGCATCAGCCTGTCCTACCAAAGCGGAACCACCCGGGGCTACCTGCCGCAGAACGACTTCCAGTTCACCGCGAGCTACGAGTACCAGCTGTACCAGAACGTCGCGCTCGTGGGGAGCTACAAGGTGCGCAACGTCAGCAACCTCGACCCGCTGATCTCGAGCGGCGCCTATCGGTTCCGGGGCTTCGATCTCGAACTTTCCTTCAACTTCATGGGAAGATGAGGCAATGGCCCCTCGTGACGCTCGGTGGACTGCTGCTGCTGCTCAGTGCGCATGCGACGGCTGAAGACCGCGAGCGGGATGCGCGTCGACGCGCTCTGCCCCGAATCAAGCGCCTATTCGCCGAAGCAGGCTTGGCATACCCGCCGCGTGAGCTCGTTCTGCGGGCATTGAAGCACGAGCAGCAGCTCGAGGTTTGGGGCGGCGACGGCTCAAAGGCCATGACGCTGCTCAAGATCTACGCCTTCACGGCGACCAGCGGGCGACTCGGGCCCAAGCGGAAGGAGGGGGACCTGCAGATTCCCGAAGGCTTCTACCAGATTGTCGGCTTCAACCCGCGGAGCAGCTACCACCTCTCGCTGCGGCTGAACTATCCCAACGCCAGCGACCGAATTCTGTCGGACAAGCAATCGCCCGGGAGCGACATCATGATCCACGGCAACGCGGTCACGGTCGGTTGCATTCCGATT
Organism: Fimbriimonadaceae bacterium; assembly: GCA_035540435.1. Classification (GTDB taxonomy): domain Bacteria; phylum Armatimonadota; class Fimbriimonadia; order Fimbriimonadales; family Fimbriimonadaceae; genus DATLGQ01. The sequence goes on along the minus strand of DATLGQ010000311.1, from coordinate 3,115 downwards.
GGCGACGAGGGGATCGAGGAGCTGTACACGATCGCGCGGGATGCCTCGCGCCTCGCCCCAATCACGGTCCAGATCTACCCGACGCGCCTGACGTCCGCTCGACTTTCCGCAATCGCCGAAGCGCAGCCCGAGCATCGTGGCTTTTGGCAGAACCTCGCCGAAGGCTTCGCGCTGTTCGAGCTCAAGCGGCGGCCTCTGAGCATCAAAGTGCTTCCCACCGGCCGCTATGCGTACGAGGTGCGGTAGGACCGCCGGTCGTCGCGCCATACTGGCATCCATGCCCGTAGACATCCTGACCCTGGGAGCGCACATGGGCGATGAGGTCGCCTGGGGTATGGCACTCGCGGCCCATCGCCGGCAAGGCCTGACTGTCGGCATGCTGCACTTGACGCCCGGCGAGAAGGGCCACAAGACGATGAGCCCGGCGGAATACGCCGCTCAAAAGCAGGAGGAGGCTCGGTCATGCGCCGAGGTGCTGGGCGCCCAGATGTGGACCTTGCCGTACGGCGATGGCGAACTGCCGGTAAGCGAGGAGGTGAAGTGGAGGGTCGCCGACATCATCCGGGAAGCCAAACCCAGGATGATCATCACCCATTGGCGCGGAAGCATGCACAAGGACCATACGGCGGCTGCCGACAACCTGCCAGACGCGCTGTTCTACGCGGCGCTGCCGGCCTTCAAGCGTGAACTGCCGCACCACAGTGGCGTCCGCACGCTCTTCGGCGAGAACTGGGAAGACCTGCGCGGTTACGAGCCCGAGGTGTACCTGGAGGCTCTGCGCGAGGACCTCGAGACTTGGGAGCGGGCGATGCGTTGTTATGCTCTATTCCGGGGTGAGGTCTCGACTTTCCCCTACCTCGACTACTACCGGGCGCTGGCCCGCACCCGAGGGTGCGAGGTGGGCTACGAACTCGCCGTCACGTTCGCGGTTCCGCCCGAGGCGCGCCGTCGAAGGCTCCAGAGCCTGCTCTAAACCCCCCGCACCTGGTTGCGGATGGCGATCAGATCCTTCATGACGTTGCCCATCGAGGGATTGTCGCGTCCCTTCACGCCGCCGAAGGCATCGTGGAGTTGCAGGTACAGGCGATAGAGCCGCTCGTAGACCTTGACGTTCTCCGGCTTTGGCCGATACACGTCGTCGCGAAAGCCGGTCATCTCGAGCTGCGCATGCTCGGTGGTGTCATGGGCGCCGCCGACCACCGCCCCAAAGATGGCCGCTCCCAGAGCGCAGGTCTGGCCCGAACGGCTGATCTTCATGGGACGGTTGCAGACGTCGGCGTAGATCTGCATGGTCAGAGCGCTCTTTTCGGCGATTCCACCACAGTTCACCACCTCCTCGACTGCCATCCCGGCGTCCTCAAAGCGGCGGATGATCGTCAGGGCGCCGAACGCGGTGGCCTCGATAAGGGCTCGGTAAACCTCTGGAGCGGAGGTGTGGAGCGTCTGACCGACCAGCATACCGGTGAGCAAGGGATCGACGAGCACGGTTCGGTTTCCGTTGTTCCAGTCCAAGGCCAACAAGCCGCTCTCGCCAGGTCGGAATTTTGCCGCGGCATCCGAGAGCTTGGCGTGGGCGTGCTTGCCGTGGTACTCCGGTGGGCAAAGGTGTGATACGAACCAGTTGAAGAGGTCACCGACGGCGGACTGACCAGCTTCCAAGCCGAACATGCCCGGCAGGACCGACTCGTCAGCGACTCCGCAAAGACCTGGAATGTCCGGAAAGCTGGGGCGCATGGGCGCGACCATGATGTCGCAGGTGCTGGTGCCGATGATCTTGACCAGCATGCCTGGACGCACGCCCGATCCTACGGCCCCCATATGAGCGTCGAATGCGCCGACTGCAATCGATATGCCCGCCGGCAACCCCACCCGCTCGGCAACTTCGGGCGCGAGGGTGCCGGCTAGCTTCTCGGAAGACGACACCTCCTCGTATAGCCGCTCCCGGAGGTCGGCAAGCCTTGGCGAGAGCTTGGACAGAAAGAGCTTGCTCGGCAGCCCGCCCCAAGCCCGGTTGAACATGGCCTTATGGCCGGCGGCACAGGCGCTACGGACCACTTTGGCGGGATCTCTTTGACCGCTCAGAAAGGCCGGAATGTAATCCGCGCATTCGAGCCAGGTGTACGTGGCCTGCGACACCTCGGGTGCCGTCCGATCGCAATGCAAGATCTTCGACCAGAACCATTCGCTCGAGTAGGTGCCGCCACACTTGCCGAGATAGGGAAGGCCCATTGCCTGGGCGAGGTCGGTGATCTCGGCGGCCTCGGCGTAACTCGTGTGATCCTTCCAAAGCCATGCCTGAGCCGCCAAACTCCCCTTGAACTCCGGCTTGAGGGCGAGTGGCACACATCGCTCATCCACCGGCAAAGGGGTGGAGCCGGTGGTGTCGATGCCGATCCCCACGATGCGCGACGGATCGAAGCCCTTGCGCTTCCTGGCCGCCACGAGAGCCTCGGCAACCGCTTCGAAGAAGCCGTCGATATAGTCCTGCGGGTTCTGGCGGGCGAGGTTGGGGTCCTTCGGGTCCAGCAGGATGCCGTCCTCACCGCTGCGGTAAGGTGCGACCGCCGTCGCCACCTCTTCTCCATCGGAGACGTCCACGATCAGCGCCCGCACCGAGTTCGTGCCGTAATCGAGCCCCAGCGCAAATCGGGGCTGTCGGTTGACCATGCGCCGATTTTAGCGGCACAGGGCGCTCCTTCTCACGCGGCGTCGCGCTCAACCTTGGGAACCGTGTCGTAATCGCGCTCCTGCCAGGCGTCGAATCCTCCTTGTAGGGCGAAGACGTTCGTATGGCCTCGTCGACGGAACTCCTGCGCCACCCGGGCGCTGGAATTCTCGTTGGGTCACGTGCAATAGGTGACGATCAGAGCGTCGCCTGGCAAGTGATCCACATGCCGGTCGGCCTCGTCTGCCGGAACACGCATGGCGCCGGGCGCTTTGACGTCAGAGTTCTGCCAATCCTCCTCCCCACGCGCGTCCACAAAGACGACCTTCTCGCCCTGATCCACTCTCCTCTTGACCTCTTCGGGTGCGATTCTCAAGTCCTGCATTCTCTGCCTCCTGAAGAGTTAGATCGGTTTCCAGCGGCTCGATGATCCCGAGATCGCGCTCGACC
>DATLGQ010000310.1:0-4804 GCA_035540435.1 Fimbriimonadaceae bacterium | reverse complement strand
GGCCAGGGGTGAATTTCGAATGTCTCGGCGCCCACGCGAGCTGCTATCGGTCGGATACGGTCCTTGCCGCCCGCCTCGTTGTCACCGAACTTAGTTCGAGTAGGAAGGTACTCGTCGCCCCTCGCTATCCCGGCATTGTCGATGCCGACCAGGATGAGCGGCTCGATCAATTCGGCTCGAATGAGGGCCTCGGCAGCCTCGTCGGCGCGCCACTCCTGGTTCGGAATGTAGGAGGTGAGGCCGTCGAAGACGTTCTGGCCATCGTGCAGGTAGACGACCGGATAGCGGCGCGTCTGCTTGGCATAGTCGGGCGGAAGGTAGACGATAAGGTTGCGCTTGTTGCCGAGGATCTTGCTTTCGAAGTCGCGGTGGTGGCGAATGTCGCCGGTGAGCGACTGGCGGCGCTCGGGCAGGGTGGCCTGGGGAGCATTCGTGCTCGCGATCAGGATCGGCAGAACAAGCGTCGGCAGCATGCCCCGATTTTGGACGAAGCGTCTGCGGCTCAGGCCTGTTATGATGCGAGGAATGAAGGGGCTGCGGTGGCTGTTGGCGGCGCTCGCTTTCTTGCTCATCGGCTGCGGGCGGGAGCTGGAGCAGGACGACGGCGTCGTGCAGATCGACTTCTGGAACGGCTTCAGCGGTCCCGACGGCGCGATGATGGAGAAGATCGTGCGCCGGTTCAACGAGAGCCATCCGCAGTACCGGGTCAAGATGCAGATCATCCCGTGGGGGCAGTACTACGACAAGCTGACCCTGGGACTCGCGTTCGGCGGCGCGCCCGAAATCTTCATCCTGCACGTCAACCGCTTCCCCGAGTTCGCCAGCCACAACGCCCTGAGTCCGCTGGATGGGCTGATGGAGCCAGACGACTTTGTGCCAAGGGTTTGGGACACCACGTTCTGGGAGGGGCGACAGTATGCGATTCCGCTCGACTGCCACCCGATCGGGCTCTACTACAACGTGGACCTCTTCGAGAAGGAGGGGATCCTGGCGCCGCCGGCAACGCTCGAGGAGTTTCTCGAGGCTGCCAAGCGACTGACCAAGGACACCAACGGCGACGGCCGCATCGACCAGTGGGGGTTCAGCTTCACCTGGCTCCGCAGCAACTCCTACACGTTCTTCAACCAGTTCGGTACGAGCCTGCTGACCGACGACCTCACCCGCAGCGCGCTCTCCCAAGCCGGCGCGGCGCAGGCCATCCAGCTCATGCTCGACCTGATCCATCGGTACCGGGTGGCGCCCCCGCCAGAGGGCCAGGACGCGTGGATGGGCTTCCAGACCGGGAAAGTGGCCATGGCGCTAGAGGGGGTGTATATGATGCTGGGGTTGGAGCAGCAAAAGGGACTGAGGTATGCCGCAGCTCCGGTTCCGCAGTTCGGACCGAAGAAGGCGGCTTGGGGTGGATCGCACCTGATGTGTCTGCCGCGAGGGTTGGAAGGGAAGAGGCTCGAAGCGGCGCAAGCTTTCATGCGCTACCTAAGCGACCACAGCCTCGACTGGGCCAAGGGAGGTCAGGTGCCGGTTCGTTTAAGCTTGCTGGAGTCCAGAGAGTTCCAGTCGCTGCGCGTGCAGCGCGAGTTCGCGAAGCAACTGCCCTATGTGGTGTATGAGCCACCGAGCGTGATGTTCAATCAGGTGGCGGCCTTTGGGGATGCGGCCGTCGAGGCGGCGGTGAACGGACTTCGACCTCCGAAGGAAGCGCTGGCCGAGGCAAGCCGGCGAATAGACGACATTCTGATGCGGCAATGAGAAAGGGCGACGGCAAGGCGGCGGCACTGTTTCTGCTTCCCTACGGGGTGCTCTTCCTGGTGTTCGTGCTGTCGCCCTTACTGTACGGATTCTTCATCAGTCTGCATAAGTGGCACATCCTCGACGACCAGGTTCCGTTCGTGGGTTTCCAAAACTACCGCTATGTCCTGCAGGACGATCTCTTCGGAATCGCGCTGGCGAGGACGCTGCTGTTCGTGGCGATCGTGGTGCCGGTGGGGAACGCGCTGTCGCTGCTGCTGGCGGTGGCCCTCAACCAGCGGTTCCTCGGCACGACCTTCTACAAGGTGGCCTTTTACCTACCCGTCCTGCTGACGGTCTCGGTGCTCGCGGTGCTGTGGAGGTGGCTCTACAGCGCGGAATACGGGATCCTGAACCATTACCTCTCGCGGCTGCACCCGTCCATCGAAGGCGTGCAGTGGCTGAACAACCCTCAGATCGCGATGCCGGCCATTGCCCTCATGAGTATCTGGTGGGGAGCGGGCGGGAACATGCTCATCTACCTGGCAGCGATCAAGAGCGTGCCGCGGGAGTTGCACGAGGCGGCAGAGATCGATGGGGCGACCCCGTGGCAGCGCTTTTGGCGCACGACGATACCGACGATCCGGCCAGCGCTCATCTTCTGCATCGTGATGTCGATCATCGCCTCCTCGCAGGTGTTTGGCCAGACGTTGATCCTGACGGGAGGAGGTCCGGCTTTCTCGACCTTGACGGTGATCCTGTACATGTACCAGCAGGGGTTCGGGCAGTATCAGTTGGGCTACGCGTCGGCTGTCGCCTACGTGCTCTTCCTGCTGGTGTTCGTGTTTACGCTCCTGGCCCTTCGGCTGATTCAGAAGGGCATCCGCAGCGCCCAGTGATCCTGCTGACGGTAACGGTGCGAGATGTGCGGTTTCCCCGTAACGATCACTGTCAGGCTCGAGCATGGATCTGCCGCCTTAACCAGTTGGAAGGAGGGAGTTCGTGTTTGAAATCGTTGTGCTGACGGTAGCTGCGGCGGCGATTGCCGGGGCGTGGGGCCTCTTGAGGGAGTCTCTCGCGGAAGAGGCCAAACGGGCGCCGCAGCCGGTGCGCCAAAGAGAGCCGTTCCCGCCGCTTTGAGCGTGTTCCGTTCCTCGGTGTGCTGCCGCCCCTTCGGGGCGTTCTGATTGATGATTGTCGTCTGATGGTCGCGCCCTGACAGGGCGCCTTCTTTCCTGGCGCCGCTTACCCAGGGCGTTGCCCTGGGCTATCGCCGTCGCCCCTTCGGGGCGTTCTAACTTGACGGCCTCCTACCCCGGGGCGTTGCCCTTGGCTATCGCCGTCGCCCCTTCGGGGCGTTCTGGTTCATGATTGTCGTCTGATGGTCGCGCCCCGTCAGGGCGCCTTCTTTCCTGGCGCCCCTTACCCAGGGCGTTGCCCTGGGCTATCGCCGTCGCCCCTTCGGGGCGTTCTGGTTCGTGATTGTCGCCTGATGGTCGCGCCCTGTCAGGGCGCCTTCTTCCTGGGGCCGGTTACCCAGGGCGTTGCCCTGGGCTATCGCTCCCGCCCCTTCGGGGCGTTCTAATTGACGGCCTCCTACCCCGGGTGTTGCCCTGGGCTATCGCCGTCGCCCCTTCGGGGGATTCTGATTGGCCGCCGATTTCTGAGCGTGTGCGGGCGCCGTATACTCCACTCGGTGAAGCTCGAATCGGAATTGCTGGACGCGCTTTCCGACCGCGTCCTGGTGTGGGACGGGGCCATGGGCACCCAGATTCAAGCAGCAGAGCTCCAGACACACGACTTCGCGCTGCGGGCAGGAATCCAACTGCCGCCGGAAGCCAAGGCCGCTTCGGAGCGGTTGGGCGAGCGGGTGCTCGATGGCTGCAACGAAATCCTGAACCTCACGCGCCCGGACGTCATTGCCCACATTCACCGCGCCTACCTCGAGGCGGGAAGCGATCTGGTGGAAACCAACACCTTCGGGGCGACCTCCATCGTGCTGGCGGAGTATGACATCCCCGAGCTGGAGTACGAGATCGCCTTGGCGGCCGCCCGCCTGGCCAAGGAAGAGGCCCGATCTGCGCAGGAGAGGCACCGCCGGCCCAAGTTCGCCGTCGGAGCCCTCGGGCCCGGCACCAAGCTGGTCTCGCTCGGACAGACCTCTTGGGAGGAGCTCGAGCGCACGTATTGTCGAGCGTTCCTCGGCTTGCTCGAAGGAGGGGTCGACGCGCTGCTGCTGGAAACCTTGCAGGACCTCCTGATGGTGAAAGCGGGCGTGGTCGCGGCCAAGAGAGCCATGGCTGAAGCCGACCGGCGTGTTCCGCTCTTCGTCCAGGTCACGATGGAACAGACCGGGACGATGCTGCTTGGATCGGAGCTCGGGGCCGCGCTGAACATGCTGGAGGCGTTTCCGGAGATCCAGGCGATCGGCCTCAACTGCGCTACCGGCCCCGTCGAGATGGCCCCGCACGTGCGCTTCCTGTCGCAGTACAGCACACGGCCCATCACGGTTCAGCCAAATGCGGGGCTGCCGATCATGGAGTCTGGCCAAGCGGTGTACAAGTTGACGCCCGGGGAGTTGGCGCAGCACCACAGCCGGTTTGTCGAGGAGTTTGGCGTCGCGATGGTCGGCGGTTGTTGCGGCACAACCCCCGCGCACATCGAAGCGGTCGCCAATCAGGTCGGGGGGAGACCCCACCGCGCCGACGCCCATTGGCGGAAAGTGTCGAACCTCTTTCCCGGGTTCGACTTCGACATGCAGAGCGAGGAGCAAGCACGGGCGCTGAAGCTGGTCGGGTGCTCCAGCCTCTACATGTTCCAGCCCTACAAGCAGGACGCGAGCTTCCTGATCGTCGGCGAGAAGACCAACGCCAACGGAAGCAAGGCGTTCAGAGAGATGTTGGGGCACGAGAACTGGGAGGGGCTGACCGAGCTGGCGCGCGAACTCGAGGCGGAAGGCTCTCACGTGCTGGACGTGTGCGCGGCTTTTGTGGGGCGCGATGAGGAGCGCGACATGCGGACGCTCCTGGCGGCGTACAACCGGCAGATCACGGTGCCAATCATGATCGACTCCACC
>DATLGQ010000309.1:0-3725 GCA_035540435.1 Fimbriimonadaceae bacterium | reverse complement strand
CACTGGCTTGGTCGTTCTGACCCTGGTGGGCGACCTTGCCGGCTAACTCGGCACTGGAGCCGACCGACCCTCGCCGTTGCGGTCGACGGGAAGTCGGGAGGCGTCGAGGCGAGATGTCGGCGGCTCACCGCCCAAGTCGTTCTGCGGACCTGGGACGAGAACCACCGTTACGTTAGGACACGGCCACATCTCAATGGGTCATGAAAGCCGCTGGGTGAACCGCCAGCAGCCTCGATAATGGGTTATGCACGAAAATGATGTCCTCCACGAGCGCTATGCGCTCGGCAACGAGCAGGCAAGGCTTTCTCGTCCTCTCGGTATCGTTGAATTCGAGCGGACGAAGGAGATCGCTCGCCGATATCTCCCCCCAGCGCCGGCGGATGTCGCCGACATCGGTGGTGGACCTGGCGGCTATGCCCTCTGGCTGGCATCCCTTGGCTATGACGTAACTCTGCGCGATCTTGTACCACTCCACGTCGAACAGGCGATTGCTGAGGCAGTTGCTGCTGGGTTCGCCGTCGATGCAGCTGTGGCAGACGCTCGGGATCTCGACCTTGCCGATCAGAGCGTGGATGCTGTTCTGCTTCTCGGCCCGATGTACCACTTAGAAGACGAACGCGATCGACTTCGCTGCCTCGCAGAGGCACGCAGGATCCTTAGGCCTGGGGGCGTGCTGTTCGTCGCTGCTATCTCCCGTTGGGCTCCTCGATTGCACGGTGAGGTCGTGAAGTCGCTCTATCGTGAGTTCGACGGTTTGCGAGAAGAGACCGACCGCCTTGAAGCGACTGGGGTTCTTGCCCCACTCTTTCCGGGTAGTTTTGCAGGCTACTGCCATCGACCTGATGAGCTCCGCGCGGAGATCGAGGCTGCCGAGCTCGAGTGTCTCGACCTCGTCTCAGTCGAAGGAATCGCTTTCGCCCTTACCGACCTTGAGACGCGAATGGCCGATCCTGTCGACCGCGAGGTGGTGTTCGATTCTGCCCGAGCTCTCGAACGAGTGCCCGAACTGTTGGGACTCGGACCGCACCTCCTAGCAACTGCCCGACGACCGCCGTTACGGTAGCGGACATGAAGACGGCCTCTTGGGTTCTGAACAACACGGGGCACAGTCGCCGCAGAACTCGCGGCTGCAGCCGACCACGGCCCGCCGTTGCCGGCGGTACGACACTTGGCATCCGACGAGGCGGCCACGTGGCGGCTGAGCCGCAGGGTCGTTGAGCGGACGGTGGCCGTGACAAGATGGCAGCCAGGAGATGTGGTCGTAGTTCGGACGCTCGCGAACTCGGACGGGACAGTGGTCTCCGCGATTCCCGCTTACGTCGCGAGCGACGCGGAGTCGCTCCTAACCCTGTTTGTACCGGCGGGCACTTCCTCCATGACTAACTGGGTAGTACCTGCTCAGCACCGAGTCAGCGCGGTTGACTCGATGCCTCGATCTGGGGAGAGACGACATGTCCTCGTCAAGATCGAGCAGCCTCAGCTCCGTCTCTACATTGAGGGGGCACGCTTCTCCCTTGGATTGGTCCTTGGATCGCAGGGCTGGTACGGCAATCTTGAGGCGCCCTACATGAGAACCCCGATTGGAGTCGACACGCGCGACTACGCCCTCGATGTGTTGATCGGGTCGGATGGCACATGGCGCTGGAAGGACGAGGATGAGTTCCAGCGACGCCGCGAGGTGGGTCTTGACTCTGCCGAGCACCAAGCTCGGGTTCTAGCTGCTGGGGAAGAACTGATCTCCAGATATGAGGAAGGGCTCTGGCCCTTCAACCTGCCATGGGGGGACTGGAAGCCGGAGCCCGAGTGGTCCGAGCCGCCGCCACTGCCCGACACTTGGAAGGTGGACTTTGGGACCGCTAAGGTTCTGGAGAGAGCGTGCTAGGCAGTTGTCGCCGCTCAACTCGCGAATGGAGCCGACCGCTCCGCTCCGCTTCGCGGCGGCTCATTCGCACGGTCGTTGGGCCGACGATAGTGGGAGGTTCTCGTGATTAGCGCATCCGCAGACATGTTCAGTCCCGACAATCTTCCGTCAAAGTGTTCCTTCTGCGAAGAGAAGCGGGAAGACGCTCACAAAGTCGTCAGGGGCCCGACTCCCGACATCGCGATCTGCGACGAATGCATCGACCTCTTCCACGAAATCATTCGGAAGCCCTTGACCCAGTGAACGTGGCACGCGGCCCAACTCGCGGCTGCAGCCGACCACGGCCCGCCGTTGCCAGCGACGGGATAATGCAAGGGCGGCGAGGCGGGCTCGTGGCGCCTGAGCCGCTGGGTCGTTCTACGGATGGTACGATCGGCGGAGATTCAGAGAGACGGTCCGTAGGACGATAAGAAAGGAGACACAATGCGACGAGTACTCGCGTTGGTCGCGCTCGTGGTCACGTTCACGTTGTCGGGCGCTGGCCTGGCAATTGCTTCAATCCACATCGTCGAGGATGCCGGTGGGAACCTATGCAACGCCTACGCCATCAACGATGGAAACAACACGATCTACGTGACGAAAGTGACGGCGTGCTGAGTTGTAGGGAGACAAACCAACAGAATGGGAGGGCATGCCATGTCTAAGAGTGGGCAATCACCCATTTCGTCCCTGATCGGGGAGCGTCTCACGATGGATGAGATCATTAATCGCCTAGGCGTCTCAGACGATCAGGCAAGGGCACTGCGCAAGCTCGGCGCCGAGGCGGGCAACGTCGATGGACCTTGGAACATCGAGCGCCGCGAGTGGAAGGACGTCCCACCGGAAGTTGCTTCCCAGCTAGGCCAGGGTTCGTGCGACTGGCCCCACCAGTCCGAAGAGAGTCCATACCGAGACGAGTCCCCGTAAGAGTCGGTCCTGCACGCGCCGAGCCTCGCCGATGCTTTCTCCGAGAGGATGGCGTTGTGATGAGGGCGAGGTCTCGGAGGGTGCGCGCCCCAGATTCGTTCTGAAGAACGCTCTGGCCCTCGACTCAATTCGACGCCCGGCGCGTCAAGACGGTCGCTTCGGCGGCGTGCTTGCTCGCCGAGGGTCGGTCCCGGGTGTGCTCCGTTGCGGAGTCTCCGCTTCCTCGTCGACATGGAATCGAGTCCGGGGTCCGTGCCGCCGGGTCCCTTGGAGGTGAGAACTGACTTGCCCGTAGAACTCGGGCATGCAGACCGACCGATCCTCGCCGTCGCATCCAGCGCGTAGGCTTGGCGGATGCTGAGGCGAGTCTCGGCGGCTGATGCCCAGGGTCGGTCGTTCTACGGACCGAGGGCTGACGTGAATCTCATTGGAGGCCTGTGTTTGCCGTTGTGGACTCGCCGATGAGTTCGCCGCCCCTTGGCGAAGCGAACACGACTTCACGGCGGCGTGCGGCCTACCGGCCCATGTCACCGTCTATATGCCGTTCCCACCTGCGCTTGAAGTCTCACCCGACGTGATTGCGGCGGTAGCCGAGGCGCATCTTCCGATTGCGGTGACACTCGCACATCTGGAAGACCGACCCGGCGCTCTGGTGATCCGCGCGTATCCAGATGACGACCTGCGGGCTCTGACCTCGGGGATTACGGCGCTGAGGTCGGATTGGCCCCCCCATCGGAATGGCCGCAACTTTGCATACCACGTCACGCTCGTCCGGACCCGGGACGCGGACATTCGTCGTGCAGCCGCAGAAGCGACACGTCCTCACTTGCCTCACACAGAGGTTGCCCACGAGGTCTGGCGCTTTGACGGAAACGATGAACACTTGAACGTCCAATGG
>DATLGQ010000308.1:0-4749 GCA_035540435.1 Fimbriimonadaceae bacterium | reverse complement strand
GCTCGTCCGACTCGTGGACCGGAGGCAGCAATGCCGGATCCAAATCGAGATCCGCGAGCATCTCGAGACTCCATCTGCGGTGGGGGACGTCCAAAAGCCCGGTTCCGCTGGCATCGCTCACCTCAGTCAGTTTCTGGCCTGTCAGCCGGAAACGGATGTAATCCTTGGGCAGCAGGACCGACCGGAGACGCCGAAAGTTCTCGGGCTCATGGTTACGCAGCCACAGCACCTTCGGAGCCTGAAAGCCGGTCAAAGGTGGGTTGCAGGTGATCCGCCGCAACCGCTCCGGGCCAATCGCCCGGTCCATTTGCGCACACTCGTCGGCGGTGCGCTGATCGTTCCACAGAATCGCCGGGCGAATGACCTCGTCACTCTCGTCGAGGAAGACGGAGCCGTGCATCTGCCCGGTCAAGCCGATGACATCAGGCGTCTGTGGGATCTGGGCCAGGCAGTCCTGCACGCCTTGCCACCAATCCTGTGGATCCTGCTCCGCCCATAAGGGCTTGGGAATGCTGAGCGGGTATTCCGCGGATGCCGAAGCTACCACCCGGCCGTCCTGATCGATCAGCACCGCCTTGGCGCCGGAAGTGCCCACGTCGATCCCGAGCAGTGTTGGCATGGCAGATTATGCCGGCCAAGGGGCAGGAACTTCACCCTGTAGAGCCGAGGCAAAGGGCGTGTTCGTTCACGCTCGATCCCACAACCGCTATCAGGCTGCAACCAACTGCAGGTTGGACTGCGCCGCCTCATGCGTCGGATCCAGGTCCAAGGTCCGGCGGTAAGCGATCTCGGCCGCCGAGACGATTCCCAGCTGAGCCAGCGAGTTGCCGAGCACGAACCAGCCCTGTGCGAAGTCCGGCCGGCGGCGAAGGCCAAGCTCGTAAATCCCGCAGGCATCCTCGTAGTGGCCGATCCGGTAGAGCAGGTCGCCCAGGTTGAAGTAGGCGTTGGCGTAGTCAGGCGCCAGGTCGATGGCCCGGGTGTAGGCTTGGATGGCGGCGTCGCCATCCCCGGCAGCCTCTGCCGCTCGGCCCCAGTTCACCAGCACCTCGGCCGTGGGCGGCGCTGCCTGGGCGAAGGCTTCATAAGCCCGCACAGCCGCGGCGGGATCGTTGGTCGATTCCGCGGCGGCGAGCCACAGACCCGCGATCTCGCTTGACGGCGTCTCCGCGTAAACCCGTTCGAGCACCGGCAACGCCTCGGCGGCGCGACCTGAATGAATCAGCGCCTTCGCCCGGGCCTTCCGAGCTGCCCCGCCCATAACGGGCGACGGCTCGATCGCGGCGAAGAGGCTGAGTGCCTCCTCGGTTTGCCCGCGGGCCTCCAGCACCGCGGCTTTCGAGTAGATCGCCACCTCGTTGTTCGGGTCGTGAGCGAGTGCGTGCTCAAGCATCTCGATTGCGTCGTCGAGCCTCCCCAGTTGGGCCAGGATTTGGCCGCGTAGGAGGTGGCGCTTGTGGGTGGCGATGCCGTAGTCGCCGGCCTGACCCTCGGGCCAGGTCATCTGCATGCAGCGATCGATTTGTGCGAGAGCCTCTTCGAGACGGCCCGCCTTCGACAGCGCATGGGCCTTCTCGAACTCGTTCAAGAGCGTCGCGAACCCTCGTCGCCGGCACTCTTCGTACGCCGCCAGGGCCTCGTCATGCCGGCCCAGCTCGATGAGCGAGGTTTGCAGGATCTGATAGACCACGCTGCCATAAGAGTTTTCGGCAGGAAGGAGCTTGGCACACTCTCGAGCGCACTCGGCTGCCTGCGGGAAGTCCCGCGCCACCAGATGTGCGTTGGCCAGATTGAACCAGTGGAACGGGTCGTGGGGCTTCTCGGCAACCTCCTTGCGGAGCATGTCCAGAGTTCGGTCGACTTTGCCCTTTCGCGCCATCTCGGCAGGCCGGTATCCGTGGTGGAGCAGGGTGGCGTTTTCCAGGGTCGCCGCCGGCAGCCCGTGCGGAGCGAGGCTCGGCAAGATTTGCTCGTGAATGCGTCCAGCGAACTGGGCGCCGGGCAGAAGCTGGAAGATACGCAGAGGCGAGTGCACGTACTGGGAAGCGTCGCCCTCGGCGGACATGAAGTTGACGATCCGGAGGAAGTAGCCCGCGAATTGGGGCCGCATGAGCCCTTCCCGGATCGGGTTCATGCTTTCGGGAGCCAGCTCCTCGTCTGCATCGATCCAAAGAACCCAGCGGGTGGTCGCCAGGCGCAGAGACTCATTCCGAGCCGCCGCATAGTCGTCGCACCAGGCAAACGACCCGAGGGTTGCGCCGTACCGTTGGGCGATCTCGACGGTGCCGTCGGTGGAGCCGGTGTCGACGACCACGATCTGGTCCACGAGTTGCGAGATACTCGACAGGCACCGCTCCAGATGGTGCTCTTCGTTCCTGACGATCAGGCAGGCGGCGATCGAAATGTCGCGATTGACCTCCTGCGTTCCTGCCACGTCTTCGATTCGGGTCAGCAGGGACTCGCCGAGCGGGTCGCGGATCCCCAGCTTGGCCGCCATCGTCTGCCGGCAGGCGAAGTGCTCGGCAAGGGTATGCGCCAGAGTTGCAAAACTTTGAGCGGACGACGCGGGCTCCAGCAGCTCGCAAGCCTCGACCTCACGCTGGGTCAGGCTGTACAGCAGCCCCAGTTCGGCTGCAAGATCCGGGTGCGCCGGCCACTTCCGAAGGGCCTCGTTCAGGCGCGACTCTGCCAGTTCGTACCGATGGGTTCGGCACAACCCGCGGACCTCTTCAAACGCGGCTTCCGGGCTGTTCGGCATGCTAAGCCGCCTGCTGCCTGGAGCGATGGAGGTGACGTCGCGCGCCGGCGATGCTGAACATCTCGTCCCGTAGGAGCCGCTTGATCAGGAAAACGACTTGGATGTCCTGCGGCCGATACCGGCGCTGGCCGCCTTCGGTGCGCAGCGGGTCTAGGAATTCGCAGAATTCGCGCTCCCAATAGCGTAGGGTGTGCACCTCGACGCCGGTGATCCGGCTCGCGGCGCTGATGCTGATCGAACCCTCGGCCCTTTCTCTTCGGCTCTCGCTCGGCATGTCTGTGACGCGTTCTCCTTCCGTCCCACACCACGCAGGGCGGGACCGTCCGAAGAAGTTATCGGCAGGTCCCCGTGTTTTTGCAGGGTTCAGATAGGAGTCATATCGCGCCAATTCGCCCCAATCTTCGCATCCACCTCGACCGGAACGCTCAGCGGCAGTGCGCTAGCCATCGCATGGCGGATCGGCTCGAGCACCTGCTCGTCCCCGTCCGCCACCTCGAACACCAGCTCGTCATGCACGGTCAGAAGCATCCGCGTGCTGCCGGAGCCCAGAAGCCCTCGCACCTTGATCATGGCGAGCTTCATCATGTCGGCCGCCGCCCCCTGGATGGGCGCGTTCATGGCTTGCCGCTCCGCCCCCATCCGCTCGTTGCGGTTCAGCGCGTGGATGTCGCCGAAGTATCGCCGCCGGCCACAGATAGTGGTGGTGAAGCCCTTGCTGCGCGCTTCCTGCACCACGCCGTCCATGAACTCCTTGACCTTCGGGAATCGTTCGAAGTAGCGAGCAATGAACTCACGCGCCTCCGCGATCGAGAAGTCCCCGCCCAGCTGCTGCGCCAACCCGAAGTCGGTCACACCGTAAGACACCGCGTAGTTGAGCATCTTCGAGTAGCGCCGCTGGTCCTTCGAGACCGCGTCGTTGGGCACCCCGTACATGAGCGCCGCCGTCACCGTGTGCACGTCCTCATGCTGAGCGAACGCCTCGATCATGTTCTCGTCGCCACAGAGGTGAGCCAGCACTCGGAGCTCGATTTGCGAGTAGTCGAACGAGCCCAGCCGATAGCCCGGTGCGGCGAAGAAGGCCCTCCGGATCTCGCGCCCCAATTCGGTCCGGATCGGGATGTTCTGCAGGTTGGGATCGTTGGAGCTCAGCCTGCCGGTGGCGGCGGTCGTCTGGCTGTAGGTCGTGTGGATGCGGCCATCCGGCCTCACCATCTTGGGGAGCGTGTCGGCGTACGTCGACTTCAGCTTCGTGAGTTCTCGCCAGTGAAGCACCTCCGCGCAAATCGGGTGCTCGGCCGCTAAGAGCTGGAGCACCTCCGCGCCGGTCGCATAGCCGGTCTTGGTCTTTTTCGGGCCCGGGATCTGCAGCTCGTCGAACAGGACCTCCCCAAGCTGCTTGGGCGAACCGATGTTGAACTCGCGGCCGGCCAGCTCGTAAACGTGCGCCTGAACCTGGGCGATCGTAATCTCGAGGCTCTTCGAGAACTCCTGCAGCACATCGCACGAGGCGCAGATGCCCAGGTTCTCCATCTCGGCCAAGATGGGCACGAGGGGCAACTCCATCTCCTCCAAAACCCGGAGCTGCCCCTCCCTTTCCAGGCGGTCCCTCATCGGAGCCTCGAGCAGCCATACCGCCGCCGCCATTTGTTCGGTGCGGGTGGGGACCCCAAAATCCAGATAGCCCTGGACGAGGTCGCGAAGCGCGTAGGCCGAGCGGCCGGATTGGAGGACGTAACCGGCCAGGAGGGTGTCGAACCGAGGCGCCGGATGCTGGGGAGGAAGACGCTTGTACAGAGGCTTGGCATCGTGAATGATCGCTTGTGCGGGTGCCAGCCGGAGCAGTTCGATCGCATGTGCCTCCGAAACCCTCCGCACCTCCCGATCGATCGCCACGAAAGCGCCGCGCTCGGTCTCGTCGAACATCGACGCCTGCGTCGGCGCGCTCTCCAGCAGCAACGAGTAGGGCCGGTCCCCCGCCCACTCCCGCAGGG
>DATLGQ010000307.1:0-1540 GCA_035540435.1 Fimbriimonadaceae bacterium | reverse complement strand
GTGACTGGGAGGATCTCGTGGCAAGGACTTGTTTGATCCGTCAGGGCCACGTTCCTCTCGATACCCGCGTTCGACGGGAGATCAGTGCGTTACTCGAGGCGGGCCACGAGGTCGATGTCATCTGCCTGAGGGGTCAGGGGGAACCGCGCTACCATCGTTCGGGAGCGCTCAGGATCTGGCGATTGTCGCTCCGCAGGCGCCGCACAGGGCCCGTGCGCTACTTCCTCGAATACGCAGCCTTCTTCCTCCTCGCTGCGGCGCTGGTCAGCGCCCTGCACTTGCGCCGGCAGTATGACGTCGTGCAGGTCAACTCGTTGCCCGACCCGCTGGTGTTCGCAGCCTTGCTGCCCCGGATGTTGGGCGCCCGGGTTCTGCTCGACCTCCATGAGTGCATGCCCGAGTTCTTCGCCAGCAAGTACGGGACGGCTCCCGGTCATCCCATGGTGAGGCTCCTCGCCCATCTCGAGCAGGCAAGCATCCGATTTGCCGACGCCACCATCACCTGCACTGATCAGATGCGAGACGTGTTCCTGGCTCGAGGCGCACCCGCAGAAGGCGTTTCAGTCGTTTTCAATGGCTCGGACGAATCGATCTTCGATCACCGACGGCACCCGAACCGCGAGCCCGATGGGGAGTTTCGGCTCGTCAGTCATGGTTCGCTCGAAACACGCTACGGAATCGACACCATCATTCGTTCGGTGGCTCTCTTGAAGGACGAGATTCCGGGCCTGCGGCTGAGCATCTACGGAGACGGTTCCGCGTCGGCCGAGCTGCATGGACTCACGGAGGAGCTGGGAGTCGGCGACTCGGTCTTCTTCAGTGACGGCTTCGTCTCCTTGGAGGAGCTGGTGCAGGGGATCGCCGAAGCTGACGTCGGGGTGGTGGCCATGCGAAGAGACGCCTTCCGAGACCTCACGCTGTGCAACAAGATGTACGACTTCATCGCCATGCGGAAGCCGGCCATCGTGTCACGCACTCGCTCAGTTGAGGCCTATTTCGATGAGTCCTGCTTTGTGCTCTTCACGCCCGGCGACGAGTTCGATCTCGCTCGAGGCATCCGTAGCCTCCACCAACATCAGCACCTGCGTGCTGAGCTGGCGGCCGAGGCCTACCGAACAGCCGCTCCCCACGGCTGGGCCCGGCAACGCGAGCGGTATCTTGCCGTGGTGAACCAGCTCGTCAAGAGTTCGGAGGTCGCCCAGACGGCGGGTGGACCAGCCCAGCGGGCGGAGCAATCCCGTGGCGAGACGGTGCTGCTCGTCACGAGCTATCCCGGCCAACCGGCCGTCGCCGAGCTGGCAGCCCAATCGGCGGCAGGCCGGCGCCCGCGTCGTGCCTACGTAGAGGTTGCCAAGTTGCTGGACGCCAAGGTGATCGACAGCCACCACATGGCCACAAGCGCAAGGTGGCTCCCTCGGTGGCTGGCGGCGACGCTCAGCATGCCCGCCGGCCAGGTCTGTGAGGCGCTCCTCGGAGGCTCCGAGCCTCGTACGATCTGCGCGTGGGCTGACCGGCTGGGGGTGCCCCTGGCTCTGGCGGT
>DATLGQ010000306.1:0-4489 GCA_035540435.1 Fimbriimonadaceae bacterium | reverse complement strand
CATTCACGTGGGAAGGGTCTGGGGTGGTGGGCCAGAGCAAGGTGGGCAGGAGCAAGGTCAAGAACACGATCCTGGCCCCCCAAGAGGTCGATACGGCCGAGGGGCGCCTGAGCGCGATCCCGGTCGAGACGGTGACCACTTATGAGCAAAAGGAGCTGGGCTCGTCTCGAAGCATGGTCTTCTTCGCTCCCGGCGTCGGGATCATCCGGTATCGGCAAGTGAGCGCTTCGCCGAGCGGAAGGCTGGAGCAGGCGCTGGTCCTCAAGCGGAAAGTGGTAAAGACAAGCACATGACGAAGTGGCTTTTGATCCCCGCGTTCGCTCTGGCTCTCGTAGGCTGCACGCCCAAGGCGGCTGAGACGGTCGACTCCAAGCAGCCTGATCCGGCCAAGGGTTCGGCGACTCCTGGGGCGGGCGCAGCTCCCGAGGCGGCCAAGACGACACTGGCCGACATCCCGGACGAGCTCAAGCACAACGCCTTCACCTACTACGGCCTTGCCTACGACAAGCCCCGGGACCTCGAAGTGCGGCAGGATGGCAGCACGTTCAGCGGTTCCCAGATATTCCGGCTCGTCGAGATCAAGGACGGCAAGGCGATCTTCGAGTACGAGCACACGGGCGGGCTCGCCGGCCAGGGAACGTTTACGATCTCGCTGGAGAAGGACGGAATCTATACCGTGTCGTCCAGTGTCGCCAAGATCAAAGAGCACGAGCTGGAGATGCCCGCGAACATCGAGGTCGGCACAACCTGGAACACGAGCACCGTCTTCCAGGCAGAAGGCAGGAGCTTGGAGCAGACGGCGACGAACAAGGCCACCCGCATCGAAAAGGTAGAGACGAAGGCGGGCACCTTCGACGCGCTGCTCGTGGAGTCCAGTGGTCCGGCCGTCGTCGACGGCGAGAAGATGCAGATGTCGACGAAGATGTGGTTCGTGAAGGACCGCGGAGTAGTAAAGATGATCAACACTCGGACCCCGCCCGGCAAGAAGCCGATCGTGGTGACCATGGAGGCGACTTCCTAGATGAGCATCCTGCTTCTGGCTGCGACGCTTCTCGGCTCCCAAGCCTCGGACGCCGCCGAGTTTTTCCCACTGACCCCTGGTACGAAGTGGCACTACGTGGAGTCGAGCCAGATGGGCGAAACCAACTACGTCGACGAAGCCGGGCTCCCGGTGCAGATCGACGGCAAGGCCGCCATTCCGGTTACCACCACGATGAACGGCCGGGTCATCGACACCCGCTACTTCCGAGTGGAGGGCGACACGGCGTACTGGGTGGCCTACGGCGAGAAGAAGGTGCTGAACCCGCCCCAGCCGATCTTGAAGGTGGGGGTTCGGCGGACGACCTGGAACTTCCAGGGCGACACCCTGTTCATCAACGAATCGACGCCGCTGTCGCTCCGCTGTGAGTCGAACCACAAGGGAAGGCAGAAGGTCCTGGATCTGGAGCGCGAGGTCCTGGAAGTGAAGCAGACGGGCGTCCTCGGGGGGGACCGGGGAACTCAGGTTACGGGCAAGCAGGTAGCTCTTTACGCGAGAGGCGTTGGCCTCTTCGAGTTTACGAGCGAGCAGACGTTCGGCGCCTCCAAGAGCAGGAGCCGGCTGAGGCTCGTTCGGTTCGAGCCCGGAAGAACTGAAAGCCCTTGAAACTGAACGTCAAGCACTTGACCTACCTGGTGGCCGGTTTGGCCTTGGCCGGCTGCGCCGCGGCGGTGGCAACCCGGACGGCCACGCCGGAACTCCCTGAGATTGGTGGCCGCGCGGTCATTCAGCCTTCAGCTCCGGTAGCCTCGCGGGCCACCCTGGTGCTGGCAGGCACCTCGATTCCGGTGCATGTCGATCAGAAGGTTCAGGAAGACCTCGTCACGCTCGTCATGAAGGCTCAGAAGGAGGTTATCGAGGTCGAGCAGTATCGCTGCGGCTCCGAGAGCTTCGCTTTGCGCAAGGCGGCCGGCGAGGTGTTCGAACCCGGATTGCCGCTCTTGCGGTACCCCGTAGCCTCCGGAGAGCGCTGGTCGTGGGAGGGACATATGACCAATGGCAGCCTCCGCCAGCCTGCTCGCGCCGAGGTACTGGCGCGGTCGGAGAAGATCTATCTGGGCCGCGATCCGTGGGAGTCGGTGAAGGTCGTGGTCGATCTCGAAGTCCAGGCTGACACGGGCACGACCCGGCGAGAGCTGTCTTTCTGGTTCGTGCCCGGGAAGGGGATCGTCAAGCGCTCATTCGGCCCAGGCTCCGCACGACTGCCACAGGCGCCCTGACGTCCATGGCGACGCTCAGCAGCCACGGCTACCGGACGGGCGAGCAGCGGATATTGCATGGCCGACGATTCGACCTGTGGCTCGCTATTTCCGCCCTGCTGCTGCTGGCGATCGGGCTGATGGCCCAGTACAGCGCGGATCAAGGATCCAACACCTCCAACTTTCTGAACCAGGGCATTCGGATCGCGATCGGCATCGTGCCGTTCGCCGTGATGTACCGGGTGGATCCGCGCTTTTGGCGGAAGCATGCGCTCGTGCTCTACGGACTGAACCTGGCGGTGCTGGCCGCGGTGCTCGTGGTCGGACGCAAGGGTGGGGGCGCACAGCGTTGGATTCAGTTCGGGCCGCTGGAGTTTCAGCCCAGCGAGATGGCCAAGCTCCTCTTGGCCCTTACGCTGGCGGCGTTCTTCGCCTCCCGCCAAGACCGCATTCGGAGCTTCTCGACTTTCGCGCTGTCGCTCGCACACATCGCGCCGCCACTGGCCCTGGTTTTCCTGCAGCCCCATCTGGGCGGGACGCTTGTGCTGCTCGTTGTCTGGCTTTCGATCGCGCTCGTGGCTGGCGTTCCGCTCAAGTACATTGCCGGATCCGTGCTGGCCGTCGCCGCGGTCATGGGCATGGCCGTCACGGTGCCGGGAATCTTGAAGGATTATCAGAAGGAGCGTCTGACGGCGCTCGTTCAGCGGAACGACGAGGACAGCACGTTTCAGATTATGAGGGCCGAAATCGCCATCGGCGCGGGCGGGCTCACGGGCGCAGGGTTTTCCCGGGGCGAGTGGCTGCAAGGCGGGTTCGTGCCAAAGCAGCACACCGACTTCATCTTCACGGTCGTCGCCGAGGAAGGCGGCCTCGTCGGCTGCGTCCTGGTTCTCGGGGCC
Source organism: Fimbriimonadaceae bacterium (assembly GCA_035540435.1). Lineage (GTDB taxonomy): Bacteria > Armatimonadota > Fimbriimonadia > Fimbriimonadales > Fimbriimonadaceae > DATLGQ01. The sequence continues at coordinate 1,352 of DATLGQ010000306.1, read as the reverse complement.
TTCGGATTCTTTTTGTTCCGCGCTTGGCTGGTCATGTACCGCGCCTTCGACCCCTTCGCTCAAATGGCTTGCGCCGGCATTTTGGGGATGATCGCGTTCCACACGATCGTCAACCTGGGAATGAACCTACAGCTCCTGCCGGTCGTGGGCCTGTGGCTCCCGTTTTTGAGCTACGGCGGCACCGCGATCTGGTTGATGCTTGGTTGCCTGGGGTTCCTTTTGAACGTGCGAAGACGCGAGCGGCCGCTGCTCTTTTAGCAGTCCCTCGCGCCGCGAGGCGGCGTGGTCCGTATACTTCGTTGAGGGCCCGGGTGGCGGAATGGTAGACGCAGCGGACTTAAAATCCGTTGGCCGCAAGGCCGTGTGGGTTCGAGTCCCACCCTGGGCACCAATAGGCGGCTTCTTGCAAGTCTGCATAACATGCCTTACACTATCTGCCAGGAGATACTCCATGCGCCTGCCCGCACTAGCACTGTTGGTTTTTCTCATTGGTCAAGCCTCAGCTCAAGTCATCGTCATCGACGAGTTCCGCGATCCGTTTCCAACCCTGACGCTGACATCTTCGAACCCGAATGGAATGAGCGGCAACACCCAGACCGGGTTGAATTGGGCGATTGGAGGGGCCAGGAGTTACCTGTTTGGCCTCAATACTAACACGGTCCCAAACGACGACGTCATCGTTCTTAGGTCGGTCGCGGATGAGTTTCTCGACTACAGCAGCACGGCCGGGGCGCGCGCGACTGTCTTGATCGAGTATGGATCAGGCGCCGGCGGACCCAATCTGGGCTTGGACCTTCGCAACCAGGTCCTCACTTTCCACTTTGCCTTCTTGGACCCCGGCATCTCCCTGACGCGATTGAGCATCGTCCCATTCCAGGGATCCAGCGGTCCGTCGCTCTCGCAAGAGATCATCGGGGGAGGCCTTAACCAGACCGTGAGCTTCACGTTCGCTCCCAACGCGAATGTCGGTGCCACCTCGCGGCTTCGCTGGCAGCTTCAAGGCGGTTTCGGCGCCGACTGGCGCCTCGACCGCATCACCGTCCAGCCCGTGCCTGAGCCGGCCACTGCTGTGGCTTTGGCGTTTGGGGTGGTCGGAATTCTCAGGCGGCGTTTGCGCAAGATCGAGCTCCGTCACTAAGGGGCTGGCCGCTGAAGCGGCTGAAGCGGTGGCTACAAAGCTGCAAGCGGGTGCGGCACCTCGTGCTGCTAGAACTGGGCGTGGACTACCGCGACCACGTCGTGAAGGATCCGCACGTGAGTGGAGGGCAGTCGGTGCCCGAGACTAACGAGTGCGGCTCGGCAACCCGTCTCGACGGAGTTTGAACGCCCGGAGATATCTCTCAGTTCGAAGA
>DATLGQ010000305.1:0-7900 GCA_035540435.1 Fimbriimonadaceae bacterium | reverse complement strand
GGACCCCGAGACCGAGGCGGTGGTGATGGTCGGCGAGATCGGTGGCACGGACGAGGAGGCCGGCGCCGAGTACATCAAGACGATGTCGAAGCCGGTCGTGGCATTCATTTCCGGCCGCACGGCGCCTCCCGGAAAGCGCATGGGCCATGCCGGGGCAATTGTTTCCGGGGGGAAGGGAACCGCGCAGTCGAAGGTGGATGCGCTGCTCGCCGCTGGGGCCAAGGTCGCCGACAAGACGAACGAGGTTGCGGGGCTGGTGCGGGCGGCTCTGGGCGAAGTCGCCGCGAGGGTGTAACTGCCAGTCGTCGAACTTGAACGCTGGCTGAAGCCGACGTTACGCCAGTGGCCGTCTCCCGCTTCGGATTTTTGCCCGCCGAAATCCAGAAGCTTTACAATCGTCAAGTGAATCTCCGCGAGCGCTACTTCGACAACGCGGCCACAACGCCGCTGGACCCCCGTGTGCTCGAAGAGATGCTGCCGTACCTAAGAGACGATTGGGGCAACGCCCACTCTATCCACGCACAGGGGCTGCGGGCGATGCAGGGAGTCGATACCGCGCGCGAGAGGATCGCCATGCTGGTAGGAGCGGACGACCCTGCGGAAATCGCCTTTACATCCGGCGCCACCGAGGCTAACAACTGGGTGCTACGCGGCTTCACGGCCGGCTCGATAGGCCCCTTCGAACACAGCTCAGTCAAGGAACCGGCGGAAGCGCTCGGCTACCAGGTTCTCCGGAACCAGGGGGAATACGTGCTGCCTCCGGACTCAAACCAGCCGATCATCAGCCTGATGGCGGTCAACAACGAGATCGGCACGATCTTCCAAGCGAGCGCCATGAGGAACCACACGGACATCCTGCACTCTGATCTCACCCAGGCAATTGGAAAGGTGACGCCGGACCTGGACGGCTTGGACTTTGGTTCCCTGAGCGGCCACAAGTTCTATGGCCCCAAGGGGGTTGGTGCTCTCTACGCCAGGGGCGCGGCTTGGCCCGACCAGCTGCTGCGAGGAGGGGAGCAGGAGTTTGGAGCAAGGGCCGGCACGCTGAACGTGCCCTCGATCGTTGGCATGGGAGTTGCTGCGGCAATTGCCGCCGACGAGGGAGCGCATGATCGGGAGCTGGCCAGGGAACTGAGGGCAATCGTCCTGGAGGGGCTTTCGCAGGTTTCAGATGTGCAAGTGAACGGTGGAGACCAGACCGTGCCCCACATCCTGAGCCTGAGCTTTCGGGGGATCGAAGGAGAATCGCTTGTGGTCGAGCTGGACGCCCGTGCCTTTGCCATCAGCAGTGGCGCCGCCTGCAGCTCGCGATCGACCGAGCCCAGCCACGTCCTGACCGCACTGGGGCTCGAGCAAGAGTGGCTACGGGGGACGGTCAGGATCAGCTTCGGCCGGTTCAACACGAAGGAGGCGGCCCGAGAACTGGGGCGGGAACTGGAATTCGCTGTCAATCGACTACGTAGAAAGACCTAGCCGATCAATGCAACGGAAGCCCTCTCCACACACGTCATATATCACCGTTGGCAAGATTGCCATGCATTCATAGAACGCCGAATGACCGAACGCACTTTTACGACAATTGAGGGGTTTGCGCCTTGACTTGGAGCGTGCTCTGTGTTACCTTGTAACCTGGCATCGAGCCGCTGCACTCGAAGCCGCCGAACGACAACCGATTTTCCTGGAGCGCCTCCTTCAACGGCGATGCGGACGCTTTCTGGGCCCGGCCAAGACAATAGCCTCTCTCCAAAGGACCTGGAGGAACAGATAAGAAAATGCCCGCAGAAAATGGCTTAGCCACCCAGCCGCGAAGAGGTCGCGCCATCACCGTCCGCACGCCCGGCCGCTCGTTCGTCGAGGCTGCGCCGAGGCCCGTGGTCGACGACCCGTCCATGGAGCCCGCCGAGGACGATCTCCTCGAACTGGAAGGTGCAGACGACGAATACGAAGAGGGGACGGAAACTCCGCCTCCTCAGGAGGATTCCGAAGAGCTCGAAATGTGGATGCGGCAGACCCGCCGCGCCCACCTGCTCACGCCTGCTCAGGAAGAGAATCTCGCCAAGCGGGTCCAAGCGCGCGATCTGGCCGAACAGGGCAAGATCAACGAGCTGGCCAAGCTGCTCGGCAAGGACCCAGCGTACTTTACCGAACTGCGGCTTCGCGAGGTGATGAACGACGGCATGGCCGCCAAGAAGCACCTTATCGAGTCGAACCTCCGGCTGGTCGTGTCGATCGCGAAGAAGTACAACGCACGCGGCATCCCGCTGGCCGACCTCATCCAGGAAGGCAACCTCGGTCTGATCCGGGCGGTGGAGAAATTCGACTGGCGCAAGGGCTTTCGCTTCAGCACCTACGCGACGTGGTGGATCCGTCGAGCGATCGCTCGCGCCATCATCAACCAGGGTCGCACGATCCGCATTCCGGTGTACGTGGCCGAGCTCATCAATAAGGTGGTCAAGACGGCTTCACGGCTTCAGCAGGAGTTGCAGCGTGAGGCAACAGAGGAGGAGATCTCGCGGGAGGTCGGTCTTTCGGTCGATCGTGTGCGAGAGATGATGCGGGTGGCGGTGGAGCCGATCTCGCTGGAGACGCCGGTAGGCGAAAAGGACAACAGTTCAATCGGAGATTTCGTGCATTCAACGAACATGCCCTCCCCGACCGACGTCACCTCGGTGCTGTCGCGACGTGAGGATATCGACGGCATCCTGGGTCGGCTCACTTCTCGTGAGCGCGACGTGGTGAGGCTCCGCTTCGGGGTCGATGACGGCCGCCCACGCACCTTGGAAGAGGTTGGGACCGAACTGAACGTGACCCGCGAGCGGGTGCGTCAGATCGAGCTGCGGGCCATGAAGAAGCTGCGGCACATCGGCCAGGAGCTGAATGCGCAGGGCTTCACGATCACGCCAAACCCGAACTAAGGCTCGTTAGGAACCTATAGGGCGAAGAAGCCCTATAGGTTCAACGAGCCATCACCCCGTTGCCACGCCGGAGGCCTCTGCCGCCGCCAACTGGGAGGTGCACTGCGGGCATCGCGTCGCCAGCAGCGCGATGCTCGACATGCAGTACGGGCACTGTTTCGTCTCGGCCGCCGTCTGAGCGGTCTCTGCCGGCCGCCGCATCCGGTTGATGGCCCGCACCAGCAGGAAAACCGCGAACGCGACGATCAGGAACTGCACGATGTTGTTGATGAACGCGCCGTAGTTGATGGTCGGGGCGCCGGCTTGCTGGGCTTCGGCCAAGGACCGATACTGCTCGCCACCCAGATTCCAATACAGGTTCGAGAAATCCACGCGGCCAGTGAGAAGCCCGATGGGAGGCATGATCACGTCCTTCACCAGCGAGTCGACGATCTTGCCGAACGCCGCGCCGATGATGACGCCCACCGCGAGGTCGATCACGTTGCCTCGCATGGCGAACTCTTTGAACTCTTTGAACACGCCCACTCCTTCTTTGGCGGCCTCTTTGGCCGTGCCGACGAGCTTATCAGGGTTGATCATCTTCTGGAAGACCTACTGGATCGGATGCCCAAAACGCCGTGGGACGCCCCCACGCACGATACCTACCGCGGTCAGCAGGAACACCCGTGTCCGATGTTGAATTGATCAAGCCTATGAGACGCGCGTTGGTGTTGCTCACTCTTTCGGTTCCCTTGCTCGCATGGGCGCAAGCGCCTGATCCGAACTCGATCATACAGGTCCTGCAAGCTCGCAGCGTCGGGCCGAACACGATGGGCGGCCGGATCTCGGATCTCGCCGTATACGAGAAAGAACCTAGGATCTTCTATGCGGCCACCGCTTCAGGCGGGCTCTTCAAAACCACGAACGGCGGCATGACGCTTCAGCCGGTGTTCGAAAGGGAGAGCACGATCAGCATGGGGGCGGTCGCCGTGGACCAGAGCAACCCCGACTTGGTATGGGTGGGCACGGGTGAGGCCAGCAGCCGCAACTCGACCGCTTGGGGCGATGGCGTCTATAAATCCACCGATGGCGGCAAGAGCTGGATGAACGTGGGCTTGCGAGACACCCGCCACATCAGCAAGATCATCATCCACCCCAAGAACCCGGACATCGTGTACGTAGGCGGCCTGGGGCACCTGTGGGGAACGAACCAGGAGCGGGGTCTCTTCAAGACCACCGACGGGGGCAAGACCTGGACAAAGCTGCTCTACGTCGACGACCGCACGGGCGTCATCGATATGGCCATGGACCCTACCAATCCCGACACTATGCTCGTCGCGATGTGGTCTCGCATGCGGACGCCCTATAGCTGGGAGAGCGGCGGTGAGGGAAGTGGCCTGTACAAGACCACCAACGGGGGACGCGATTGGCGCAAGGTGCACAAAGGCATCCCCATGGACAAGGGCATGATCCTGGGACGGATCGGCCTCAGCATGCATCTCAAGAACCCGAACATCGTCATCGCCTCGGTCGAGCTCGGGAAGGGATCCGGCCAGCAGCGAGTGACCGAGAGCGGCATCTATAAGAGCACCGATAAGGGCGAAAGCTGGGTGAAGATCAACTCGCTCAACCCTCGACCGTTCTATTTCAGCATGCCTAGGATCGATCCGGTCGATCCCGATCGCATCTACTTGCCGGCCGTGCAATTCCACTACAGCTCCGACGGGGGCAAGACCTTCCAGACGATGCGCACGAACGTGCACGTCGATCATCACGCCCTTTGGATCAACCCCAACGACAACAACCACATGATCCAGGGCAACGACGGCGGCGTGGCGCAAACCCGGGACCGCGGGGCCACCTGGGAGTTCATCAACGGCATGGCGATCGGCCAGTTCTACGGGATCCACTTCGACATGCGGAAGCCCTACTACGTGTACGGCGGGCTTCAAGACAACGGCAGTTGGGGTGGCCCCACCCAAACCGCGCGGGGTGGCGTGGCCTTCTGGGATTACTTCAACATCGCGGGCGGCGACGGCTTTCATGTCCAGATCGATCCCAACGACTGGACTACTGCCTACGCGGAGAGCCAGCAGGGCTTCGTCCAGCGGGTGGATGTGAAGAATGGCGGTGGCCGCACGATCCGACCGCCCGCACAGCAGGGTGAGACCTTGCGCTTCAACTGGAGCACGCCGATCGTGCTCTCTCCGCACAACTCGCGCACCGTCTATGTCGGCGCCCAGTTCCTGTTCCGCAGTGTCGATCGGGGCAACAACTGGCGACGGATCAGCCCGGACCTGACGACCAACGACCCCAAGAAGTGGCGCGTGCAACTGGGAGCCACGCCAGAGGCCACCGGCGCGGAGAACCACTGCACGATCATTACGATTAGCGAGTCGCCCCGTCGCCCCGGCATCATCTGGGTGGGCACCGACGACGGCCAACTCCACGTCACCCGAAACGACGGCGCTGAATGGACCAACGTCGTGGACAAGGTTCCCAGTCTGCCGAGGAACACCTGGGTATCGCGGGTGACCGCCTCCAGATATGCGGATGGACGGGCCTACGCTACTTTCGATGGGCATCGCACGAACGACTACAAGCCTTACGTCTTCGTGACCCAGGATTACGGGCAGACGTGGACTTCTATCTCCGCCGGACTGCCGGACGGCGACGTCACTTACGTGATCAAAGAAGGGGAGAAGAACGAGGACCTGCTGTTCCTCGGGACTGAAATGGGTCTCTGGATCTCGCTCGATCGCGGCAAGACGTGGACCAAGTTCAAGTCGAACTTCCCGACCGTGTCCGTCCACGACGTGGCTGTTCATCCACGCGACATGGACCTAGTCATTGGCACCCACGGGCGCTCGATTTGGACGCTGCCCATCGCCGCGCTCGAGGATTTGGACACGGCTGCGCTTGCCAAGGACGTAGTGCTGACCAAGCCTGCACCCCTGTATCAACTCGGGCGGGTCTCGCGCCCCAGTTCTCAAGGCGACCGCCTCTGGATGGCTCCCAATAGTCAGCCTTCCACCTTGATCGCCTACTACCTGAAGACGGCGGGCACCGGCGAAGCGCGAATCACCATCGAGGACGCCAGCGGCGCCAAAGCCGATCTTACGGGAACCGTGCGGGCGGGGCTGAACACGGTGAACTGGAATGGTCGCTTGGGCCAGCGGGTTGCTGCGCCGGGCGAGTATCGCGTCACCCTGCAAGTCGGCGGGAGCACTTACACGTCGTCGGTAACCGTCGACGAGGCCACCGACATCAAGTGACTCAGGACCCTGGCGGGCTTTGCGTTTGTGGCAAAGCGCCCGGGGCCCACATGTTGCTCAGCACCGCCGCCGTCCAAGCATTTGGATCGCCCGCGTGAGCGGCCTGCCACTCCTGTGTCGCCGTCTGCATGACTGCCTGACGCGTTACGTCCGCCACGAGCAGGAGCTGATGATCCTTGACGGCCCTTAGCGTCACCACCTGGGCGGCCGGAAGCTGCTCGAGGACGGAACTACCCAGGCGCGCTGCCATCGCCCGGGGATCGTCGGAGTCGGCGCGAAAGCTGACCAATACGGCCTGAGTTCTTGGATCTTGCCATGCATCAAGTAGCGCAGCCCCATCGGCGAGCGAGCGTGTCAGCAGGTCCATCAAGGCGGCGTCGCGCCAACCCGAGGCTACTTCGGCTCGCACGGGCGCGGGTGGCTCCTCGCTCGACCCTTGCGGCGGCTCGCGCCCGCTTAGCGGCGGCCCGCTTTCGGCCCGTCCCACTTCGACGGGAGCGTGCACTGCCGGTTCCTGAGAACCTTGGCCGAGAACGAACGCCCCAACTCCGACGACGATCAGGCCGATGAGTGCCAGAGCCACATAGAGGGCTGAGTGATTTGCTCGCGGCGGCGGCAACCCGATCTGCTCGGCGGTCGAGGCGGCCTCACGCTCGCGGATGCGATTGCGCACGGCTGCTAGCTTGTCCTTGACGGGTGGCGAGTCGGGTACGAGGTCGAGGGCAAGCTCATACCACTGAACGGCGTGCTCCAAGTCTCCACGCTCTGCGCAGATGTCGCCGAGCAGGGAGTTGGCGGTGGAGTTGTTTGGGAAGCGCTTGAGAAGGCCCAGGCACACTTCCTCGGCTTGCCGGTACTCGCCTCGCATGCGAAGAAGATTTGCCCTCGCCAGCTCCGGGTAAATCGCGGCATCGCTGCCCTCCGCGGCGGTCGCGTCGCCTCCGATGGAGGCGCCGCACTCGGGACAGTAGGTGGCATCGGAGGCGACGGTGGCGAAGCACTTGTCGCAGACCGCTGCCCGGCCCTTATCGCCCAGTGCTGCCAAATCCGCCCTCCCCCCGTTCAGTCTCTTCCAAGCGATCCATCGGAATCATCTCTGCCCTTGCGATCGGGCAGATCACCAGCTGCGCGATCCGTTCACCCCTCATCAGGCTGACGTCCTCTGACCCCAGGTTGATCAGTAGCACCTTGACTTCTCCGCGATAATCGCTGTCGATGGTTCCCGGAGCGTTGACCATACCGATCCCATGCTTGAGAGCCAGCCCGGATCGAGGCCGCACCTGACCCTCGTATCCTTCGGGGATAGCGACCCTCAGGCCAGTCGGTACCAGTGCCCTTGCCAGCGGGCCTAGGTGCACATCCTCGGACGCGCAGAGGTCCATACCCGCAGAACCAGTAGTCTTGTACACGGGCATGACGGCGCCCTCGCCCAGCGTCACCGGCACGGGTATCAGCTTCACCGACGCTTCCACCACAGATGCCCCACGTCGGCCAGTGGTTTGGATTGCACCTCCAAAGTTCGCATCTCCGCGGCGCTCATCTTGCGGAAGGCCTTTACGATTTCCAGGTTCTGCTCGACTTCGCGCCCCTGGCGCAATCCGATCGTCAGGGTAGAGATGGGGAGCGAGAGGGCATAGCGCAGGTAAGGCTCGGGGTCGGGGATCTTTCCGGCCGCTCGCTCGATGCCTTTGAGGGCCTTCATGCCGATGACGCCGATGCCAAGCTGCGAAG
>DATLGQ010000304.1:0-2906 GCA_035540435.1 Fimbriimonadaceae bacterium | reverse complement strand
GGGCAAAGGGGGTGGTGGGGCTCATGATCGGCCTCGGCATCAGCCCCTTGGCGGGGCACCTGAACCGCTCACTCGACCTGCGGCCGCTCGCCATGGTGGGCTCACTGGGCAGCCTGATCGTGCTGTCCTATCGCTGGCTGCAACCCTACTTGGATCTCACGCGAGATGAGAAGGTGCGGGCGCTGCTGGTCCTGGCGGCGGTGCTCAGCGCTCTGGCGGTGATCGTCTTTGTGTCCTCCCTCCCGAACAAGGGCGCTTCCCGGAGCCCGGCGGAGGGCGGCTCGTGAGCGCGACGAGACCTGGTGGCGCGGCCAGCCTGATGGTCGTGGTTGCGATGCTGATCGGCATCTTGGCTCATGGAGTCACTCGTGAGGTCCCGCTCGGCGGGATCGACGGTCGAGTTCTGATGGCGGAAAACGGCAGGCCCCTTGGGGGCGCCACCGTGATTTTGAGAACTGCGGTGCCGGTCGAGGGTTTCCGCTCCACCCGAGTGTTTGAAGTTAAGCCGTCGGGGCAGTTCACCCTGCGAAACCTTCCCGCCGGCTCCTACACCATCGAGGCCTATGCACGGGCCCACAGTCTGGATGCGTACCGCTTCGAGGTTCGAGAGGGCTCGCCGCAGGCTCTCGATCTCGAGCTCAAGCCGCATGCGCCTTACCTCAGGGCCTACGCGAATCAGCGCGTCTTCACGCCCGATGAAGCCGGACAGATTCAGCTCGAAGGGTTCATCGAATCCGACGATCTGAGCCTCACGATGTACCGGGTGGAGCAGGCGGCAATTCTCGAACATGGGGGCGTCGCGGCCGCTCTTTCTCCGATCGCCTACCGCAGCGATCAGGATCGCCTGAAGCAGGTGGCTCGCGAGGTGCGGCAATGGAGCCACCGTATCGAGAACCGTGATCCGGAGGGCGTCTTTATGGAGAGCGTGGAGCTGCCCAAGATGCAAGCAGGCATCTATTGGGTGCGGGCATCTTCCGGTGCCCAGCAGCAAGGCGTGGCGATCAACGTCACCCGCATCGGTCTGGTCACGAAAAGGTTCGAGGACACGATGCTCTGCTTTGTCACCGACGTCGTAACCGGCAAGCCCCTAGCCGGCGTCCCCGTGAGCACCTCCTATGCAAATGGGGTTCGGAATGGTGGGATTACCGACGAGCGTGGACTTGCGACGGTGGATACCAAGGCTCAACCACCAGGGCGCAGTGTCGTGATCGCCACCCACGGCGACTCCCAGGCGTTTGTGGATCATTACGCCGGTGAGGCCCGCGACTCCTCCCGCGGGGCTCGGCTCTTCGCCTACACGGAGCGACCAGTCTATCGACCTGGCGACACGATCCAATTCAAGACCATTGTCCGCCGGCTCGTAGGCAACGACTACCAGAACGTGCCCAACCAGCCCGTGGAGGTGGAGCTGCGGGATCCGGAGGATGGCCTGGTTGACAGCCTGCGGCTCGAGAGCAGCGACTATGGGACCTGCGCCGGCTCTTTCACCACGAATCGTGAGGTGCCGACAGGTGGCTATCGGCTCGTTGCGCGACTTGGCAGTGCCGAGTATTCGCACTACTTCAGCGTCAGCGCCTACCGAAAGCCGGAATACACCGTCTCCATCAAGCCGCTCAAGGGCCACGTGCCGTATGGCGCGCAGGCCGAAGTTGCGGTGGAGTGTCAGTACTTCTTCGGGGGCCCAGTGGTGGGGGCGCAGGTCGAGGCTTATGTGACGCGGCAACCCTACTGGGACTATTCGTGGATGGACGAGGAGTGGGCCGACTTCTATGCCGAAGAGGCCGGAGCCGGTGGAGAGTACGTCGAGCAGGTCGAGGCTCAGACCGATGAGAACGGGCGTGCGATCCTGCGCTTCGCGACAAGGATGGAAGGCGATTCAAAGGAACTCGAGAACGACTACACGTATTGGATTAGTGCGTGGGTGCGAGAGGGGGATCGAGCGTTCGAGGGTACGGGCCAGCTTCGGGTGACTCGGGGCGACTTCAACCTGCAAATCGAGACCGATCGGTACGTACTAGGTGCGGGCGAAACGGCAGAGGCGAAGGTGGCTGCCATCGCCCATGAAGGCAAGCGACCGGTGGCGGGCAAGACGGTCCGAGTCGAAACCGGACGCGAGGTGTGGGATGGGAACACTTCTCAGTTCCTGAGCGATCGGGTCTTCACCGTTAAGACTGGTGCCGACGGCATCGCCCGCTTTCCGCTGCAGGGCGCGGAGCCAGGGAGTCTGACGGTAAGGGTGTCGGCGGAGGACGCGGCAGGACGCGTGGTCAAGGCCACCGAGTACCTCTACGTGGAAGGCGGCGTCTTCCAAGGGCCACCGGTCGAGAGCCTTCAGATCAAGCTGGATCGGAACCACTACTCGGTAGGCGACACCGCCAAGGCGGTGATCTCGGCGGGTGCGGTGGGCGGCTCCGCTTGGGTGACGGTCGAAGGCGATCGAGTCTACTGGTCGAAGGTGGTCGAGATCGAAGCCGCCACGATCGTAGAGTTCCCGATCACCAAGGACATGTCGCCCAACGCGTTTCTCACGGTCGCGTACACCCGCAACAAGCGGTTCTTCGAGGCAACGGCGCGGGTGGCGGTGAGCCTGGGGGATCGGAAGTTGCAGGTGGAGGTCTCGAGCGATCGCCAGACCTATGAACCGGGCCAAACGGCATCCTACACGATCCTCACCCGGGACGAGCAGGGAAACCCGGTGCCGGCCGAGGTCTCGCTGAGCGTGGTCGATGAGTCGATCTACGCGATCAAGGAGGACAAGACCGACATCCTGGAAGGCTTCTATCCCAAGCGCTACAACGCGGTGCAGACGCTTTATTCTTTCGCGGAGCTGTACCTCGATGGCGGGGACAAAAGCCCCGCCGAGATCACTGTCCGCAGCCGGTTCCTCGATACTGCATACTGGAACC
>DATLGQ010000303.1:0-2593 GCA_035540435.1 Fimbriimonadaceae bacterium | reverse complement strand
CTCTGGGACTGGATCAATGGCGGATTCGGCCACGTGCGGGATGAGGCGCTGTGGCCACTGTCCGAAGCTTGGAGAAAGGGAGGGTAGATGCCCAAGCTCTTGACGCGGGAGCAAGCGCGGGGGCAGGTCCTCGATGGTCGCTTCCTGGACGACTGGCAAATGGTGCAGTTCGTGCGAGAGCGAGGCAGGGTCTTTGCCACGCCGCCTTATTCGAGGCCGAGAATGTGGCTTGCGCGCGTCCTGACAAACATCGTCTTGACCCACCCTTCGACTCTGTACGTCTACGATATGTTTGAATCCTCTGAAGACCTTCCCGACCTGTACGAGCGAGTTCGCCGATCGGAAGGTTTGAATGGAAGCATCAGCGAGAAGCCCGGAGATGCAGTTGAGATCGAGGAGTTCGAGTATCTGGAATGCCTCGTCGCTTGCGGCCTTTGGTTTGAGTGTGGTTTCGTATTGTCCAACAAGGACTTGATGGTGCTGGTGAGCGATGACGAGTGGTTCGCTGTCGCCTCGACCAACAGAGCGCGGACGGATGAAGTCGCCACCTGCATCAGAGATGAGACCCCACTGGATGAAATCTCGTGGCGCGATCTTTCAGAGCTGTTTGGCGAAGAAGATGATTGAGGCCTTGGAGAAGAGGAGATGTTTCGATCGTCCGCCGCCGCTCGGACCCGTCGGTGATCTCGCAGGAATCGTACGTGTGCGACGCCGCGAGCAACCTGAGCTCGAAAACCGTCGACGGCGTCACCACGAGCTTCACGTACGTTCAGATCGACCAGATCTACCTACAGATCGCGACATTGGCGGGAGAGAGCAAAGGAACCCGGAGCCGAACGGCGGTATGGCGCGGAAAACGTCGCCCGCATGCGTCGAGGGCTCGCCCCCCAGAGGGTCAACCCCAAAACGGGAAAGAGGGAGTCGATGGAGCTGAGCCACGAGCCGACGCCCTACTCGCAGGGTGGTTCTAGAGTGGTGGAGCGATGGCCCGCCGACCACGCCAAGCGAGATCCAAGAAGGAGGTTGCCTCGGTGAGGCCGCTGACGCTGACGGAGCAATTCGACAGGGGCATGCGCGTGATACATAAGGGGCGAGAGGTCGCGCAAGTGATGCGAGTTCCGGTCATGCATCCATGCAAGGGGCACATCGAGTTCATCTCAAAGAGGAGACGGCGCCCCACCCCCGGCATCTCAATGGATGCCAAGAACGCCGTGTTTGTCTTCAACGAGAACGAGAAGATGCCTGGAGTGAGCGTGTTCTTCGACCGAAGGCCAGCCTATGTACCTTTCAAGGTGCTCTCACCGAAGAACGCGGCCATGCTACATGTTTGGAACATCTGGGAAGGCGACTACGGCAGTCAAGACGCCTGGCTTGTCAACAGCGGCATGATCGTCGAGGAGCAAGAGCCGGGTCCTGACGGCCGGCGCCGCTGGCTCGTACGCTGCAGCTCCGGTCCTAACGATGAACCGAACTTCGACGACCTCGTGTTCCGGATGGAGCTCGCGCCCCTGAAGCCCTCCGCGGATCCCTAAGCTTGATGATCCGCTCCGCCGGCCGCACCGATCACGGAAGAGGTAGTTGACCAACAGCCCAATATCGATCCTTCTTATAGAGAGCAGTTCCAAAGAGTCGCTACAACGGGACGGAAGTACCGTGGCCCGCCCGGAAAACCCCCATGAAAAGGATGAAAAGGATGAAACGGCGTCCCTCGATGTGCGGTGCCGATGCCTCTATCCCTCCGGCTGCGTGCGCGAGGCGACCCGCTTGATCTCGCGGCTCACTTCGGACGCGCGCTTGGGGTCCATCTGCGAGAGCAGCGTCGCCACCTTTGCCTGGTCCATCTTGGCCAGCACGCCCGCCAGCTCCGACGGCTTCCAGCTCTGCGCGATCTTCAAGAGCGCATCGGGCGGGATCGAGTTCCACAGCTTGGCCAGCTTCTTCTCGCCCAGCTCCGGGTCGAGCTTGACGGCCGACGACTCGACCTTCGGCTTCTTGGCCGGCGGGGGCAAGGCGCGGGCAATGGCTGCTTGGGCAGCGGGGGCCGCGGAGGGCTTGGGCTCGGGCGCAGTGGATTCGAGCGGCTTCGACTCTCCCGGCAGCTTCGCATCACCAGCGGAGTCCGTGGCCTTGGCTTCCTTGGCTGATCCCTTCTTCGGCGCCGCCTTCTTGGGCGAGACGCCCGGGATGTCGATCATGCCTGCCTTGGCCGCGCCGAAGAGCCCCCCGCCGACCAGCAGGGCTGCGCCGGCTACGATCACGACGCCCTTCATGGACGCTTCTCCTGATAGCTCTTCATGACTCGCTCCACATACTCCTGCGTCTCGCGGTACGGCGGCACGGCCAGCCCGGCCTTCTCAACCGCCCCTGGGCCCGCGTTGTAGGCTGCCAGCGCGAGCCGAAGATCTCCGAAGCGCTGGAGCATTTGCGCGAGGTACTTCGCTCCGCCGCGCAGGTTCTGAGCCGGATCGAACGGATCGGCCACCCCAAGTTCCCGCGCGGTGCCGGGCATGAGCTGCGAGAGCCCCATAGCGCCCGCCCGCGAGCGAGCGTTGGGATCGTAAGCGCTCTCCTCTGCCACCAGCGCATCCAGGAG
>DATLGQ010000302.1:0-2504 GCA_035540435.1 Fimbriimonadaceae bacterium | reverse complement strand
TGCCGGACCCATACAGGACTTCGGCGAGCTGCCAGGGTCGGCCGGACCCGTTCGGGTGCTCTCGGGGCGGTTCGGACCGTACGTCACGGACGGGGAGGTCAATGCGACCTTGCCTCGGGGGACGGATCCGGCGACGATCTCGGCGGACGACGCGCTGGACCTGCTGAAGAAGAAGCGGGAGGCCGGGCCCTCTACTCGACGCCCGGTGAAGCGCCGCGCGAGCAGCACCCGCAAGAAGTAGGGTAGTGAGGGGGCCTGGGTCAACGCCTCGTGCCGAGCAAGATGTGAGCCGAAAGGCGAGGCAGTTCCGGCGGCTCGTTGGACGAACCCGAGTCGACATGTTGCCGGCGATACCTCAGGTGAATCGGTCCGGTATCGAAAATGCCTACACTCGAAAGTTCGTAGGCGGAGGGGCTGAGCAGCACGTACTTGAACGGTGCCTGGGCGAGCGGGTCGGTCACGATCTCAGGCGCCTGAAGCTCCGCCAGACTTCCAGGGAGGCGTTGGTGCCGCCACTGAAACTGGATGATCCGCAAGTGGGCCCGCATCAACGTTAGCTGCGCGATGCGCTTGGCTTCCACTGTAAGCAACTGGGTCGAGGGCGGGAAAGAAAGCAGGTCCACCAGCAGATCCACGAGTGGGGCGGTCGAAGACCAGTCAGGTTCCTCTTCACGAAAAGGTTCATCCTTGAAGGTCCCCCACTGGTGAAGCGGCTGCCTCAACACTCCGAGAAAGCGCTCGTGGTTGTGCCTCAGCCTCGTCGCGAACTCGCTCCGCAACTGCGCCAGCTCGGGTGGCCGTAGCGCCCGGAGCCGCGTGACGAGAATGATGGCGTCCCCCTCGTCGAGTGCATCCTTCAGTTTCTCTTGATCCGCCAGTACTTGATCGAGCGAAGTCAAGCTTGACTGGTGCTCACCAGCAAGAACTCGTTCGAGAGACGCGTTCCTGGAGAGAAGTGAGCCGGCGGCGGCTTCCAACTGCACGGCATGGGCGTGGCTCAGATGAGGAAGCCTTTCGTGTACCTCCGAAAGAAGAATCAGGGTGCACGCGTTGGCGACCAGGTAGGTGATCAGCGTCCTTCCTGATATTCGATGTGAAAACTCAAGGCCCTCGACAATCGAAGCAACGCCGCCGGCCGCACTTCCGTCGGCGAAGCGAACGTAGCTTTCGCACGCGAACGCCTTTACAAGTTCCTTGAACCCGTTCAATTCAGGGAGGAAGGAAAAGGCGTCCAGCTTCGGCCGTGGGTCGAACACGGTCTTCCGGTTGCCCGCCCGCACGAGATCGAGAGCAGGCCGCGCCGCCTGCGCGAGAGCCCGTTTCGCGGCCAAGCGATCGGGGACCTCGCCGGAGAAGGCGGGGGCGGACAGCCTCTGAACCTCAGGCTGCCGAATGAGGTCTACGGCGCGGCAGTACTCTTCGTAGCCGTTGGTGCCGGTTGGATTCCGGATGACCTGCCGGTAAATCGACTCCGACTGCGGTTGCTGCAACGGAGCGAGGCCGACGCATAGAGCGAGAGAGATCGATCCAACCATCGTCTTCCTAGTATAGAAGTGCTTTCTCAGGGGTGTGGATCGAGTTTCCCCACGGCCTGCATCGCCCCTATCGCCGAAGGGGCTGGGCAGCTACCGGCTGACTCGCACGTTTACGGAAATCCCGACCTTGTCCCGCACTGCGTTGGTGATCAGGCAGTAGCTGTCGGCCTTGTGGGCCAAGTCCTCGGCCAGCTTTGCGTGCTCCTCGGTGGCATCCGGCTCCAGCGTGATCTCCGCCTCGATACGCACGGCACGGAAGGTGTTCTGCACCCCCGCCTGCTCGACCTCGCCGACCGCCCGCACCCGGGTCTGCCGCACCGGCACCTTTCGGTTGGCGGCGATGATGCCGAAGGTGATCGTGTAGCAGCTTGCGATGGCGCTCGTGAGCAGCTCTTCGGGATTGGTGCCATTGCCGGGGCCCTGGAACTCGGGAGGAACGCTCAGTGGACTCTCGACGCCGCTGCGCTCGCCCTTGCAGGTGCCGCTGCCGTCGCGGCCACCCTGCCAATCCACCACCACCGGATACTCGTGAACGGATGCCATAGCCGATTCTAGCCTGCCGGGTCGACCACTCGAATCCAGCTCGAAACCGACTTCACCACCTCTTCCCGTTCGATCGCCTGGAGAGCATCGCGGAACCGCGACTCCTGACAAACGTGGGTCAGGAAAACGATCTCGCCCAGGCCTTCACCCAGCACCCGCATCTCCATGGCTGCCAGCGAGACGTCGAACTCGCCGAACGCGGTGGCGATGGCGCCCAGCACCTTGGGCTTGTCCAGCACCACCAGGCGCACATAGTAGGCGGTCCTCAGTTCCGAGATGGGTACGGTGCGAACGGATCCGGAGACCGGGATGGCCGAACCCGAGCCGCCGTTCTTGATGTTGCGCCCGACGTCGATCAGATCACCCACCACCGCCGAGGCAGTCGGCTCGGAGCCCGCGCCGCGGCCGCTGAACATGACGTCGCCC
>DATLGQ010000301.1:0-3360 GCA_035540435.1 Fimbriimonadaceae bacterium | reverse complement strand
GGCGATCGCCGTGCCGAACTTCATCAAGGCTCGCGAGACGAGCCGGAAGCAGACTTGTGTGTCGAATCTGAAGCAGTTCGACTCGGCCAAGGAGCAGTGGGCGATGGAGAACAACAAGACGACCGGCGACACGGTCGTTCAGGGCGACCTCGTCCCCAACTACATCAAGGTGATGCCGTCTTGCCCGAGCGGTGGCACGTACACGCTCGCGGTCATCGGCACGAACCCGACTTGCAGCCAGGGCGGCGCCCTGGGTCACGTTCTCCCCTAAGCCATTGGCTTAGTTGTCAGGGCACACCAAGCCGGAGCCACTCCTTGCGGGGCGGCTCTGGCTTCTTCTTTGCGGATGGCGCACGTCAACTCGGCCGGAGCGGGTTTCTCAGCATAATCTCCTCATGCGCCCAAGGAGCGCCGCAGGTCTTTGAGTAGCCAGGCTCCCCTGGTGAGCGTGATCGTTCCTTCGTACAATCACGCCCGGTTTCTTGGTCGCTGCCTCGAAAATGTTCTCGCGCAGAGCTTCGGGGATTGGGAGCTGGTGCTGGTAGACGATGGTAGCCGGGATGGCAGCCTCGACGTCGCCAGGTCCTATGCGGACCCCCGGATCACGTGCCACTCCAACGAGCAGAACCTCGGAACCTACGGCACGCAGAACGTGGGTCTGGGCCTCGCCAAGGGGAAGTGGATAGCGATCCTGAACTCGGACGACTATTGGGAGCCCGCGAAGCTGGGTCGGCAGTTGGACCTTCTGGAGAGGCACCCGGAGGCGGCATTCTGTTACACGCTCGGAACATGGGTCGACGAGAGGGATGATGCCACCCGGCCGCCGGCCGACGCGTCCGAGGAACAGCACGCCGATTGGCCACGAGACGAAGTCCAGCTGATCCTTCCTTACCTGCTGCACGAAAACCGCATCCTGGCATCGAGCTTGCTGTTTCGGCGGGGAGCCGTCACCTTCGATGCATCGCTGCGCTACTCCGGCGACTGGGTGGCCCTCCTACGGCTGGGCCAACTGGGACCCGCGGCTTGCGCGCCGGAGCCTCTGACGCACTGGCGGCAGCACGACGCCAACAGCTATCGGCAGCTCGAGAAGACATTCCTCGAGGAGATCCGGGTTCGGCGATCGATCTTGAACCGGATCGACCACTGGCTGGCTGCTATCCATCAGCGCGAGCAGGCAATGACGCGACTGAGCCGATGCGCAATGGACCTGTGCGCGCTCTATGCGCTGGGTGGGGACCGGGCGGCGGCGCGGGACTCGGCCCGTCTGGCCCTTCGGCTGGATCCCGGTTCTCGTGCGGCTCGAAAGAGGCTGCTCGCCACGTTCCTTCCCGCATCTGTGCTTCGCAGACGGCTGTGGGGGGCTCTGGATGGGCGCCGGTTCACCAGCCTCTATCGGCAGGCGCAGGTGCCGCCTTTGGACCTCTCACCGGGTGCAATTGTCGGACAATAGGAGCGTGAGCACGCGCGACAAGATTGCCCATCTCCTGAGGCGCTTTGGCTTTGGCGCAAGTCAATCCGAACTCAGGTTGCTGGAGCCGATGGGCGTCGAGGGCGCCTTGAACTACTTGATCGACTACGACAAGGTTGAGGAGGGCTTCGACATCCTGCCGTGGGAGTTCTGCTGGGAGCCGGACACGACGGAGGTGTACGTCGAGCCGCCCCGGTTCACGCTTTGGTGGACCCTGAGGATGCTCATGACGCGCCGACCGCTGCAGGAGAAGCTCACCCTCTTCTGGCATGACCACTTCGCGGTCAGCGCGGCGAAGGTCGAGTTCGGACCGGCCATGCTTACCTACAACGAGACGCTGCGGCGTCATGCTGCAGGAAACTATCGCCGGCTCCTCGGCGCGATGAGCCGCGATCCCGCGATGATCCGTTGGCTGGACATGGACTCCAGCATCAAGGGGAGTCCGAACGAGAACTTTGCCCGCGAGCTGCTGGAGTTGTTCACTCTCGGGCCGGGCCACTATTCGGAGGCCGACATCAAGGAAACGGCCCGAGCGTTCACCGGCTACGGCATCCGGTACCTCATCTTCGAATCCGGCGGTGAGCAGGTTCAAGAGAAGATCAAGGAGGCCATCCGGCTCGGACGCCCGATGCTCGCGTACGCCTACAGCCAGGACCTGCACGACGACGGACCGAAAACGCTGCTGGGCAAGACCTCAGACTTCTCCGGGGATGCGGTGCTGGACCTGCTGGCAGCGAGGCCAGAGACTGCGCGGCACGTGTGCCGCAAGCTGTGGGAGTGGTTCGCATACCCGGATCCAGAGCCATCCGTGGTCGAGCGGCTCGCGAAGGCGTTCCAAGACTCCGGCGGCGAGATCCGGCCTGTCCTCAGAGCGATCGCGGCCAGCCCCGAATTTTGGAGCGAAAAGTGTTTTCGCCGACTGGTCAAGAACCCCGCCGACTTCGTGCTGCCGGTCGCCCGACAGCTAGAGCTGCACCCGCTGCTGCTGACCATGAGGGGCCAAAAGGACCCCACCAAGCCGCTGGCCAAACCCCTGCGCGACGGCACCGGCATCGCCTTCGCGCCCATGTACCAGCAGGGCATGTTCCTGCTCTATCCGCCGAACGTGGGCGGGTGGGAAGGCGGGACCGCCTGGGTCAGCTCCCACAACATGCTCGAACGCATGAAGCTGCCCTCCTTGCTCTTCGCCAAGTACGATGGTGGCTACCCGCTTGCCGGCTGGCTGGCCATGAAGATCGCCTCTGAGCACCGTCCGAAGGACTCCGCCGGCGTGGTCGAAGCGCTCGCAGCAATCTTTGACGTGCCGCTCGAACCTGATCAGGCGGCCGTCGCCCTGCAAGCCTGTGAGAAGGCCGGAGGGGCCGCCGCGCTGGCATCGCCCGAGACCGCCGCAAGGCTGTTCGAGAACGTGTGCCGGCTCTTCTTCGGCGCACCCTCCTTCCAGTTCTGTTGATAGTGTGCAGTACCCCATAGGTCGAAGGTCCGATTGAGAGCCCCCGGCCGCCGTACTCCTCTTGAAAACATCATGAGGAGGAGGACGAGCAAGATGAATCGGATAAGCAGGGAAGCAGTGTTGGCCGCGGCGATGGCGGGGGCTGTGCTGATAGTGGCGATCGCATCGAGCCTGCAGACGCCGGCCCTGGCCAGGCCCGCGCGCGCGCATGATGTGTGGCGGGAGAACGAGTCGGTCAAGGCTCTCGTAGAGCGTCACCTTGAGGCGTCCGGAGGCCAGGAGTTCACCTTGGCCGCTGTTCCAGGGGCTGACGGACGGGCTGCGGAGGTCCGAAGACTCGTCTCGCTAGGGGAGGTGCAGTCCCCACTGGATTACTACGCGGCCGGCGTCGTTTTGACTCATTCGAACCGAGCCGACGACCTCCTGCTCGCCCACGATC
>DATLGQ010000300.1:0-3042 GCA_035540435.1 Fimbriimonadaceae bacterium | reverse complement strand
GACGGCCCCAATGATGAGCGCTGCCGCAGGCCTCCATCGCGACGACCCTCGGATTGAAGCGGTCGATGGTGGCGACGAGCTTTGCCCGGCTGATCTTATGCGAGACGACAACGCCGTCGTCATCAATCCCGAAAAGGTGGAACGAGTGCTTGCCGATGTCGATCGCGAGTGTGTCCAGGGCCATGAGCTGTCTCCTCCGCATCGGCCGGCCACGATGGCCGGTTTGCGGGAGAGGCGTGCATCTCATAAGCTTCACCCGCACGAAGCACTCGATTACCGATCACCTCGCGAGTTCATCGCCACCCGTTCAACCCAGTGACCCTTTCCGGTCATTCGGGGCAACAACAGGGGATGAGCCTCTGAGTCGTCGCAACGACGCCAGCGCTTGAGATTCGTTCTCTTTGAAAAGCCCATCTGGTGGAATCGCCCTGATCTCGTCATCGAACATCATCGTCAGCAGCTGATGTTTGATTGCGACGGTGGAGGGCAGCTTGATCTTGTGCCCAAAGCGATGGTCTCGCATGGATGCCTCCCTGTGTGAGAGCGCGTTTGAGAAGTCCGTTCGGGGTCATGGCCATCGCCGGATGAGGGTTGCGGCTGCCGCGATGGTGATCAGGGTTTCGGCCACTGCCGTGAGTTGCTCATAGTCGCGCACGAAGCGGCGGTTCTTGACTGTAGTAGCTTGGACCTGATCGGACAGTTGGCGTCTGGAGAGCGGTCGGTTCCGCCAGTTCGATGGTGATCAGGCGGCGATCATTTTCTCCCTGGCCAGCGGAATGGCGTCAAGGAAGGTCTGCATCGGGGTTTTACCGAAGCACCATCGACCCTGATGCGGCCTGTCCTCATTGTAGCTCCTGATCCAGGTGTCGAGGTCCGCCTGCAGCTCGGCGATCGAGCCGTAGATCCGCTTGCGGAACGCCACCCGGTAGAACTCGTCCAGCACCGTCTTGTGGAAGCGCTCGACGATGCCATTCGTTTGGGGGTTCTTGGTCTTGGTCCGCGAGTGATCCACGTCCTCGACCGCCAGGTAGAGCTCGTACTCGTGGTGCTCGGGGTTGCCGCAATATTCCGTGCCCCGGTCGGTCAGCACCCGTGAGAGCTTCACCTCGTGCTGATCGTAGAAGGGCACCACGCGGTCGTTCAGGAGATCGGCGGCCGTGATCGGGGTCTTGCGGTCATAGAGCTTGGCGAAGGCAACCTTGGCGTAGGTGTCGATGAAGGTCTGCTGATAAATGCGCCCGACCCCCTTCAAGGTGCCGACATAGAAGGTGTCCTGCGCGCCGCAATAGCCCGGGCACTCGCTCTCGAACTCGCCGTGCGCTTCCTTCTCGGTCTTCGCCTTCTCGAGGGCCGCGAGCTGGCTTTCGGTCAGGACCAAGCCCTCCTGCGCGACCTTCGCCTCGAGCGCCTTGAGGCGCTTCTTCATGGTTTCGAGGTCGTGGCGCTGCCAAACCCCGCGCACGCCGGCGGGTGAGATCGAATGACCGCGCTGGCGCACCTCGTTGGCAATCCGGATCTGGCCAAAGGCGGGCTGCTCCAGCGACAGCGCCACGATCAGGGCCTCGATCTCGGGCGCGGTCCGGTTCGCCAGCAACGGCTTGCGCCGGGTCAGCTCCTGAAGCGCCAATTCCCCTCCGGCCTCGTAGAGCTCCTTGAAGCGGTAGAAGCTGTCGCGCGAATAGCCCATCATCTTGCAGGCCTGGGAGACGTTCCCCAGCTGCTTGGCCAGCTCCAGGAGCCCCACCTTGGCTCGGATGATCTTCTGCTCCTTGGTCATCGTCGGTGTCCTCTCGAACGCCGAGGCCGGGCGCTACGCACCCCGACCACTCCGCGCCCGGCCTCGGCTCTCGCCTCAGCTTCGCGACACCGTCTGTCAGATCAAGCCCTAACTCCTCCATCTTATGCGAGTTCTCGGAGCGGTCTCCGGCGGTCGTAACCGGGATGCCAAGGTGGCCCGCAACGCGCTCCATCAGGTACACGAAATCGGTGGTCCAATCCTGCGCCCGCCGGCCGGTCTTGGCCGGTGCCGCCTGGACGAGTTGCACGGCCTGCTCGGCCGTCGCCTGGAGGCTTTTCAGGACACGTAGCCCCGTCTCGAGATCGCGCCGCGCCTCGTTCCTTGTCATTCCCCTCATCTGGCAGGCCCGCGCCTGCACGAGAACCATGGTGCCCATGTGGTCCAGTCCTGTGTGCAGTCCTCCCTCGAGGGCTGAGAGCAGGGTCGTGCTCTTCGTCAGTGCGCGCTCCAGCTCCTTCAGTCGCTTCAACAGCTCCCTGCGCTCGACGTGGGCCTTGTTCCAGTAGGCGCCGACGATGAAGCCGATGTGCTCCATTAGCTCCCCGTAGGCGGCTTGCGCGTCCTTCAGTTCGAGCCCGAACTCCGCGGCGAGGTTGTCCACCACGGCGGCGAATTTGCCTTCTAGGATGTACACGGCGGAAAGCGAGGAGCCGCTCTCGGTGAGGTCCTCATAGGTGGGCTGGATCATTTTGCGCGGCCTCATCAAACAGGACGTGGCCGTGGGATGAGGGCGTCCGGCCGCTATTTCAAGGCCCGCAAACCCGGTGCTGGCAGCTCAAAGTTTGAGCTGTCTAATCCGAGTGCTAGTCGTCGGCAGCTCAAACATGGCACCGCCTTCGACGCGTTCGGAGAGGGCCTGCATACTCTCCCGTAACGCTAGGATGCGTCAGGCCTGCTTTACGACAGTTACCTTGTGGAGGCCCCTTGAGAGAAAGAACTAAATCAACCATTAGTTGCAGAGGGCAGCATGCTCCGCCTTGTTGCGGGAAGCGATCGAGGTTCACCGAGGAGCAAATCATCGGCATCCTGCGCGAGCAGGAGGCGGGGACAACGACGGCGGACGTCTGCCGGCGCTACGGGATCAGCAGCGCCACGTTCTACGCTTGGAAGGCGAAGTGCGGGGGTCGCGAAGGCCGCTGGGTCATACGAAGCGCTGCCTCGCCGCGGTCGTGGACACCTCGATCTGCGGGCGCCGCGTCGTGCGTGAACTCACAGCGCTCGTTGCGCGGTATGGCAGGCCGGAC
>DATLGQ010000299.1:0-8630 GCA_035540435.1 Fimbriimonadaceae bacterium | reverse complement strand
CCATGTTTGTGGCCAAAGGCCGGTCCCATGATTGTGGCTAGTGACAATCGGTCAGGTCGAAGGCGAGCGAAGTTGAGTCTGGTTCTTGCTTTTCATGGCCGAATACACGTGATCAGCAAACTTCCTTGGATGTGGTCGAAGGAAGCTGCATCTGCCGTTTCGATTCTTCAAGCGCGGCAGGTGATCCGAGGACTACTCCAGGAAGGTTCTCAGGACGACGGTGATCTAAGCATCGAGGAACCGGAGGAGCGCGGCATCGCTTAAGCCTCCGCCCCCGCCGTACCGCACGCCGGATTCGTGAGCCCAGTTGAGAGCTCTAACGAGATCCTTCTTCAGTTCCTCGTCACCCCCCGGATGAATAGCGGCCCGAACGTCTCGATCAGTCACGAGCGCAGAAAGTACCGGCTCGGAACGGTGGCTGTAATAACGGCCGAAGTGAGGAAAATAGGGGTAGTCACGATCTCCCGGCGCGTATGCGAGAACTGCCATCATGGCAAGAGCATCGAATTGGATGATGCTTGTGAGGATCAGATCTAGTTCCTCATCGGACTCGCCAACGTCGGGCCGCAGGCAGGAACGTGACCTGATTAGGGATGTCACCAGCGATACGAGTCCGATTTCCTGACCGTCTGCTGCCTTGCGGTCGATGAGGTCGAGTCGCGCAGCTTTCGTTTGAACGTAGCGGATCCAATTCGTCCAAAACTTGTCGGGTCCAATATCCGGGGCTCGGCCCGAGTAACCAACAACCAGCTTGGGAAGCAGGTGCCAACGCTTTTTTCTCACGGCATAGGACCCGATCGCGAATATGCGCAAAATGACCTGTAGTTGGGCCGCAGTCGGAGAGTGACCAGGATTGAGCTGACGCTCATTGCCGTGTTCGTCGAATGTCCTATCGAAAATCTCTTGCAGGATTCTCAAGGCACGCTCAAATAGATCGTCAAGTTCCAGCTGAATGAACAGGATCATTAGGCAAGCGATGCGGTCGAGGAGGGTTCCATACTCCTCCAGGCTGCCCGCACGTAACAAGGACTCGGCTTCAGCCGGCAAACTATCAAGAAGCAGTCTCAAGGGAATTGGATCACTCGCGCGCAGTTGCTCGATGACTATCTGTAGGAAGGTGTCGCTGTCCAATCTCCAGGTCAGGGTCGTAGACGGCCCTAAGGCCAGAGCCTTGGCTCCCTGCCCTTGTCCCAAGATCGTTTGCATGTCACTAGCAAACTCAGCTCGCCATGCCTCCTTCTCCGTCGCCGTGATTCCGGCAAGGATCCGGTCAATGTCTGGTTGCTGCCACCGACGCGACTGGGTGCCATCGCGAACAAAGACGTCTCCTTGCCGAAAGATGGTCTGAGTCTTGCCATTCGGGTCCGCGTACTGTCCGTCCGCTTTGAAGATGCAAAGTCCTTTCTCGGATGGAGCTATGTAGATGACCACTACCTTGTTCCCAGATACTTCGTGGACTCCTATTAGTAGTTCAAGCGGCGCAGGGATCCACTTCGAGAGGATTGGGCGGAGTCTTGCCTCGTCGAAGTCTCGTTCTGGATTCGTGCTCGAGACTCCTGTCACTTTGCCGGCGGAGTCGGCGCCTATGACTATGTACGCCCCGTCCACTTGCATTGCGCCGACGTCCTTAGCCAGTTCAACTCGGTCCCTCGTTTCATTGAGGTCGCAGTCCTGCTTGTAGTCCAGCTGGGCAGACTCAGACCCAATGTCCAACAGCTCTTGGAGCTTCTCCGCGGTAACCCGCCCATCGAGATCAACCATCAGGTCATCGTCGCGCCGAGCGAAGGCTCGGAAATCCAGCAAGAATCCAGCAGTTGAATGGAAAACAGCATCAAACAGCAGCATCGACGAACAATGAAATCCTTGGCTCTGACCTGGGCAAACAGTTGATCGTCGCCGCGCGTTGAATCCCTACGGCCGGCTTGCCAAGGTGAGGGTCGCCAGTTCGAATCTGGTCGCCCGCTCCAGAAAAGGCCCTGGTCACAGGGCCTTTTTCCGTACGCCCGGCATGGGCAATCGCTCGGGGGTGAAAGTCCCCTGGTCGAGGAGGTGATGCCTAGACCTAGCTGAAGGCAACTGCGACACCGCGAGGTGTCGTGGGAAGGAAGCCGGAGGCAAAACCCTGCACCGAGGAACACGAACCGCATATGAGGCGGGGCGTCCCGGATGAGCTGGCTGAACACAGCGAAGTCCGCACCATCACCTAGAGGGACGCAACGTAGATGCGGCGGGGGGTAGGGGGAAAGTGGTTGCCCTTATCCGGGGAGGTCTGTCGGGGTGTCGGTCTCGGTAACCATCATCCGTCCGACGACTGCGGCGGCGACGTTGCGGTTGACCCGGCAGAAGTCAGCAGAGGCCGTATTAGCGACCGGGGATCAAGAGGTCGTGAAGGGCCGAACGTCAGACGAAGGAACGAAGCTCTGTGCCCGAGGATCCACGCCAAGACCGCAGCCAACCCACCTTGTGGGACTCAATCGATGCCGAAGCGGTGAGACCGCCGAAACGCGTGCGAGAGCGCAGCAGGAAACCGGCGCAGGAGAAAGAGAACCTTCACCCGCCCAAAGTCGACGGCCTGATGGAGCAGATGCTCACGAAGGCCAACCTGCTGAGGGCGTTGCAGCGGGTCGAGTTCAATCGCGGTGCACCAGGCGCAGACGCGATGAGGACAACGGAATTACGTTCGTTCCTCGACGCCGAGTGGCCTCGCATCGCGGACGAGCTCACCCGCGGCACCTACAAGCCGCAGCCCGTCAAGAGGACCGAGATCCCCAAGGCCTCTGGTGGAACGCGTGCTCTCGGGGTGCCGACCGTGTTGGACCGTTTCATCCAGCAAGCGATGCTCCAGGTCCTCACGCCCATCTTCGACCCGCACTTCTCCGAGGCGAGCTTTGGGTTCAGACCCAAGCGCTCGGCCCACATGGCGGTCACCACCGCCCAGGGATTCATCTCGGAGGGTCATGGCACCGTCGTCGATATCGACCTGGACAGCTTCTTTGACCGGGTCAACCACGACATGCTGATGGCTCGGGTCGCGCGGCGCGTGGGAGACAAGGCGATGCTCAAGCTCATCCGCGCCTACCTGAGCGCGGGCGTCATGGTCGACGGCTTGAAGGTGAGCACGACGGAGGGGACGCCCCAAGGCGGACCGCTGTCACCGCTGCTCGCCAACATCATGCTCGACGACTTAGATAAAGAGCTGGAGCGACGAGGCCACCGCTTCGTGCGCTACGCAGACGACATCTCCATCTACGTCAGAAGCGAACGCGCAGGTGGCCGTGTGCTCGATGGGGTTTCCAGCTTCATCGAGCGACGACTGAAGCTCAAGGTCAACTCCGACAAGTCTGCGGTTACCGCCGCGATGGCTCGGGGCCTCTTGGGCTTCTCGTTCTTCTATCGCAAAGGCGAGGTCAAGGTGCGGATCGACCCCACGGCCAAGAAGGCCGTCAAGAGCCGCATCCGCCGCCTGACCGCTCGCAACTGGGCCATCTCGACGAACGAGCGCATCGAAGTCCTCAACCGCTTCATCCGAGGATGGTGCGCCTATTTCGCGCTGGCGGACACCCCGTCGGTGTTCAAGGAGCTCGACGAATGGCTCAGGCGACGACTTAGGCAGGTCGCCTGGAAGCAATGGAAGAGAGTCCGCACCAAGTGGCGCAACCTTCAGCGCCACGGCATCCCACGCCGCAAGGCATGGGAATGGGCCAACAGCCGCAAAGGCTCGTGGCGGGTGGCGGGTTCCTACATCCTTGCCCAGGCCCTGCCGAACGCTCACTGGTCGGAGCTTGGTCTCGTCGGCTTCAGCGAGTCCTATGGTCGCATTCGGAACGTCTGGCGAACCGCCTAGTGCGGGCCCGCATGCTAGGTGGTGTGGGAGGGGCAGGCTAGACACCTGCCCCTACCCGATTTTCTCGAGTTGTCGTCGAAGAGTGCAATCGGCCGTTTCCGCTCCTATTCCGCTCCTGTTGCGTGCGAAAACGGTGCCGCTCCCACCACATTCGTGGGAGGTAACGACGGGGGCTAAGGAGGTGTCGGAGACCACCTTTAACCTCATTACATGGACGAAGGGACGCCCCTTGACCGGCAGTGGGAAGCAACGATCGTCGACCATTTGTCGCGCGCCGTTTCGGAACTACTCCATGGCTCTCGGTCCAAGGCGGACGCGATCCTTCAAGAGGTCTCGGTCCGCGGCCCTGAGCGCGCGAAAAGGAAAGGCGTCCCCCTAACGACCCAGCTCGAGGTCTTCCGGAGGGATTCGTTCACATGCCGCTATTGCAGTCAACGCACCTTGTTTCTGCCGACGGTGCGCGTGTTGTCCGCGGCTTTCCCCGAGCACTTGCCTGTCGACCCGGGCTGGAAGCTCGACCACACACACCCCGTGTACTGGACCCTGATCGCCAGCGCCGATCACGTGGTCCCCGCCATCCGGGGCGGCGACTCCAGCGAGGACAACCTTGTGACGAGCTGCTGGAGGTGCAATGACATCAAGCGAGCGTGGTCCTTGCAGGAACTGCGGTGGACGCTGCTGGAGCCGCCCGAACAGAGCTCATGGGACGGACTCAGCGGTGACTACCCCCAGCTGTGTGCCGCTACAACGGACGCAGAAGGCCAACCCGTGTCCGAGGTGTCCTATCACCGGGGGTGGTTGAGGGCATTCAGCACTCTCGACGCTCAGTCGCCGGAGCAACATTGACTACGTCTATAGGGCGGCTAGTGCCGGCCCGCGCCCGCCGACGGACCTGGCCCAGCTATCCCAACTGCCCAAAGTCAATTCCACGCCGACCGACGTGGACGAGCCCTTCCATGGTGCGAACTTTTTCTACTAGTTCATCGCTGAGCGCGCTCGCGTCGCGCAACGCTGCTTCCGCGCCTGAAACCGCGCTCTCATCCCGATAGGTTCTCGCAGCGGTGAGCGAGAAGACAGCCGTTGACAAATGGCCTTCAAACTCGTTCAGCATCCTCGTCAGTTCGAGATCTGGATGACTTGCATGAAGTCGCACAAGGTCGGTACGGACTGCTCTTAGGCGGGCTTCGACTACATCCAAAGTGGGTGTGTCGTGCCGAATGGCGGTCTGTATTTCGAAAATCAATGAAATCGCTGCACCCACGGTGGAAAGAGTGAAGTCAACCATGCGTTCATGGCGATCCGCCTCACGTTCCGCGCTGCGCGCATCCCTGTCCTCTTCACGGTTCGTTCGCTCGCGCGTTGCAGCAACTACCGCCACGCCCACACCTGCCGCCAACGTAAAGACGCCCGTGATGACCTGCGGCCAGTAGTCCGCTTGTTCAGCGGCCATGATCACTGCGCGTCCAGCCTGCGCGCCTCTCGGGTCCAAAGGCCCGCGGACTCCCAGTCAGGGTTCACGGTTGTTCTGCGATGCGCGTAGTTGTGAAGAGAGTCAGCCAGGGCGCGGCCGTTGTCTAGAAACTTTCTTGCAGCCGCGCCCTCTTCGCCAGGCTTGATCCGTTCGGCGAGCGAGGATGCCAACGAGTACATGAGATGAGCGTTCTGGACGGTCTTGCCGCCCCCCAGAGGAACCCTTTCACCGCACACGGGGCACTGTCCCCTCGCCACAGGACGCTCACTCCCTTCGTCGTCGAAGCGATCTCGCAGCTGCTTCGTGAATGCAATCCCGAAACAGGCAGCACTGCTATCCGTAATCGGCCCTGGAAAAACGACGCCCATTTCCTCTTCCAAAGTTCCGTCGCTCAGGGAGACGAGAAGATGTTCACCGGCCGCCTTGATGTAGCGATGAGCTCCCTCGTCCGTCGTGGTTTCTTGCCGGATGTATTCACTCCGCCCGTCGAATACTTCGTCGGCGAGTTGGGTTCCGAGGCGCCAGACGGCTGGGTGCTTGGCTTCGCACTCCGCGAACTTTCGGGCCACGCCCGCCATCCGCTTCATCCTGTTAAACATCGCTTTCCCTTCGGGTCTGCTGGCTAGAAGCTGTTCCGCTAAGGGTGACCATGTTTGCCCCTTCGCGCCTTCATATCGATGGCTTCGGTAGAGGGCGGCTGCTGAACGGCGGTCCTTGCATTCTTGAACACCTCATTGAGTCCATCACTCAGCCGCTCATGCAGGCTCGGGAACAGGTGACCGTAGCGGTCAAGGGTTATGCGGATCGTCGAGTGTCCCAGTTGTTCTTGGATCTCCTTAGGGTGGGCTCCTTGCGCTATGAGGAGCGCGGCGCACGTGTGGCGCAGGTCGTGGAAGCGATACAGCGGAGTGTGTCGTTCCCGACAGTCCTCTGCCTCACACAGGCACAGGCCAGGGTCGAGACCGGACCTCACCAGCGCCGGGAGAAAGTGCCGCTTGTAGAAGTTTCGTCGAAGCGGCATTCCTTTGACCGACGTGAAAACGAACCCGTTGGGCGCGGGGAACTCGGCGAGGTGTTCGCCGAGCATCTGGCACAGATCGCGCGGGATGGAAACGGTTCTCTTCACGCCTGTCTTTGTCGAGCCGGCGAACAGGTGTCCGTTGACTTCTACTAGCGACTCTCTTACGTGGATGGTGCCCTTGAGTAGATCGAGGTTGTGCACCTTCAACGCGACGAGCTCGCTCCAACGCAAACCGCTGTAGGCCGCGGTGTAGATCAGCGCTCGAAAGCGAGGTTTCAGTGCATCGGCCAGGGCGACCAGCTTCTCGGGCTCGATGACGTTCATCTCGTCGCCCGCGTCCTCTTTGGGAAGCTTGACTCCGAACGACGGTGAGCGTGGGACCATGCCGTCCAGAACGGCTTGGTTCATCACCCTAGAGAAGGTTCCGTGGATCGCTTTGACGGTCGCGGGTGAGAGGCCGTGCTTCATCATGGCGGAGATCCACGACCTGACGTCAGATGGCTTGATGTTCGCGATCTGGAAGCGGCGGAACGTCGGAAGGATGTAGTTGCGCAGGTGTCCTTCCACCTTCATCCTCGTCGACGGGGCCAGGTGGACCAGGCCATCCAGATAGATGGCCGCTACTTCTTCGAACGGCGTCTTGGCTAGTCTGGGATCGAGCCATTGACCGCGCAGCTTGTCCGCCTCGATCTTGGTTGCGAATTGCTCCGCTTCCTTCTTCTTTGCGAATGTCTTCGAGCGTCGACTGCCATCTGGCGCGTAGAAACGGACCTGGTAGCCGCCACCGTCGGACTTGGGTCGTTCCTTGATCGTTGCCATCTACGCCTCCTGCATGCTTCTCGCGCGCCGGCGCTTCACCGGAAACGCGAGGTTCAACCTCGGCGGCTCCGGGCGCTCTGGCTGAGCGTATCCAAGGGCTGTGACGGATTGGCGGCTCTGGTAGTCGGCGACGTCGGCCGGCCGGAACCGCAATGAGCCACCGACCTTCACGCAGCTGATCTGACCACGACGCTTGAGCCGGTAAACGGTGGTCTCGGAGACCGAAAGCAGTGCGGCAACCTGCCGGACGGTCAGCAGGCTGGGCACAGGTGGTCCTTGCACCGGGGGGTTCGTGAGATCTCGCTTCGCCGTTGCCATCAAGCCACCTCCTGGGTCCAGTCGCCGGTCGACCAAGGCCGCGAGCAGGGCGTTAGGACCAGCCAGCAAGGGGAGCGACAGCTCTCTCGAAGAGACGCGAGTACCGGACCTTTAGGGAGGAACGGAGCGCCCTTGCGGGGTGGGCCGGCTCTGCTATGTGAAAGAGACCGGCGGCTGGGGAGGTGGCGGTGAGGCGATGCGTCACGGCCCGTGTAGGGCCACAGGTGCCGGACAATGACAGCGTGAAGCACAGACCGATGCTGGTAACCAGCGGACCCCTCCGCCCAGACAACGATCGCTATGCCTTCGAGGTGAAGTGGGACGGATTCCGCGCCTTGATCGAGGCAACTCCGAGTGGCATCAAGATCTGGAGCCGCAACGGCCACGACATGACGTCTCGCTACCCCGAGCTCCAGGGACTCGCATGCTCCGTCACGACCTCGGTAGTGCTCGACGGAGAGGTCGTCTGTCTGGACGACAAAGGCAACCCCGACTTCGCGGCGCTTTGGTTCCGCAGCCGTGGTTCGAGCTCTCCCGCTGTCTGCTTCATGGCGTTCGACGTTTTGGAGGTGGGAGGGAAAGATCTGATTGACGAGCCATACCGCGAGCGTCGTCACATCCTCGAAGACCTCGACCTCAGCGGGCCCCACTGGTGCACACCGGAGGTCCACGTCGGAGAAGGAGCGGCCCTCTTCACCGCCACGAAAGAGATGGACCTCGAGGGCGTGGTGGCGAAGCGCCTGGACTCTCGTTACCGGCCAGGTCTCCGATCGAGGTCGTGGACCAAGACGAAGCACTTCCAGACTCGCAACTTCGCTCTGCTCGGTTGGCTGCCACCGGAGGAGTGGAGACAGGACCGTGGTTGTGTGGTCCTGGGCTTGCGTTCAGCGGCGGGGATTGCAGTGGCCGGCGTAGTCGAGTCTGGCTATGGCCGTGACCTCGTCGAGCAGCTCCCGGCGCTTACTCGCCGTGAACTTCGATCGTTACAGCAGCCAGGTCGCGTGTGGGAAGGCGCTGCCCCGATCGTCGGTCAGGTGAAGTACCTGGAATGGAGCCCTGCCGGCGGCCTCCGCCACGCTTCGATCGTGTCAACTCGTAGCTAGCGCGTTGACGGGACAGGCCAGATGACCGCGCCGAGGAGCTCGGGCGGATCAAGG
>DATLGQ010000298.1:0-2015 GCA_035540435.1 Fimbriimonadaceae bacterium | reverse complement strand
TTGTACGAGTGCACCTTGCCGTCGCGCCCGATCACCGTGATGTGCGGGATGCCACCGACGCCGTACTTCTCGAAGTTCTCGCGACTGCCGAAGATCACCGGCCAAGGCAGGGCGTGCTCGTTCTTCACGAAGCCCTGCATGCGCTCGAACTCCTGATCCGGGGTGAGCGGTCGCTCCGTCTTGTAGTAGCCGTAGTAGCTCGTGACGCCCACGACTTCCAGGCCCTGCGGCCCCAACTCCTCCACCATCTTCTTCAAATCCGGGAACTCCCGGATGCAGAACCCTCACCAATGCGCGAAGAACTTGAGAAGCACCACCTTTCCCCGGTAGGCATCCAAGCTCTTGTATTCGCCGATGGTCCGGTCGACCGCGAACTCCGGAGCGGCCTTGCCCGGAAGCGTGATCTTGTTCTTCTCCGAGATCGCCCGGCCACGATAGGGGCTCCCATCGGGCAACGTAGCTGCGAATGAGTCGAGAACCTTGGCAGCTTCCTCCGTCCGTTTGTCCTGCGCGAGGAGCGCCGCCTTCTTGGCCGCGAAGCTGAACTTCATCGCCGGTCCGGCGTTTCGAGCGTTGGCCATGAAGAACTCCAGACGCTTCGCCGCCTCCTCGGCCGAGTAATCCGGTTCGCCTTGGGATTTACGTCGCGCAACTTCCGCTTCAAAGTTTCTTCGGGCGATAACGTCGGGGCTTTCGACCGGAATGTCCCTCTCCACCTCGTCGAGGACCCTGATTGCGGCGTCGACGCCCTTCGCCTGCGCGATCGTATCGACGTAGCGGCCCACCGTAAGGCTGGCGAGTTGGCTGCCCAGCGCCGGATTGGGCGCCTTGACTTGGGGAAGGACCTCCAGGATCCGCGCGCCCTCGCCCATCTCGTTGCAGCTCTGGAGCATCAGGATCTGAGCCTGGAACTTGATCGTTGGCTCCGGGTTCGTCGCCAAGAAGCGCTCAGCGAGCACGCAGGTCTCGTGGTGCCTGCCCGCCATCGAGAACAGCCGGGCCCAATCATAGGCCTCGGATGCCGGGACCGTGGCCGGATCGACGTCTTTGGTGGCTTCCACCGCCTTGGCTCGCGCCTCAGCTTGAAGCTCGGCCAGATTGGCCGTCTTGCCCGCCGCTCGGGCTTCGTTGACCTTTTGCGTCTGCTCCTGCTGAATCTGCCGGAGAATCTGCGCGGGCCTGCTGTCTTGTGCAAGCGCGCTGAGCGCCGACAGGACGAGCACGGCCGATATGACGAGTTT
Source organism: Fimbriimonadaceae bacterium (assembly GCA_035540435.1). Lineage (GTDB taxonomy): Bacteria > Armatimonadota > Fimbriimonadia > Fimbriimonadales > Fimbriimonadaceae > DATLGQ01. Next base: position 774 of record DATLGQ010000298.1, on the reverse strand, counting down.
AAGGATGCTCATGATGAACCTCCACAGCCTTTTCCGCGTGCGATGCGTTATCTTAGCAGCCTCGCAACGCGAAAAAGGCTCCTCACCCAACGAGTGAGAAGCCTCTCTGCACGGCCTTGGACATTCAAGCTAGCGGGCGTAGAACTCGACGACCTGCTGCTCCTGGAAAAACTTCGGGAAGTCCTCCCGCTCCGGGAGGGCGATGATCTTGCCCCGGAAGTTCGGAACGTCTACGTCGATGTAGGCCGGCACCGGCGCGCCCTCGTAGTGGTTCATGCGGGCGATACCGCGGCTGGCATCCCGATCGCGCACCTCGATCACGTCCCCGACCTTGAGCTGGTAGCTCGGGATGTTGACCACTCGCCCGTTAACCAGCACGTGGCAATGAGTGACCATCTGCCGGGCTTGGAAGATCGAGCGAGCCCAGCCCATGCGCCATACCGCCGTCTGAAGCCGCAGCTCCAGCAGCCGGAGGAAGTTGAGGCTCGTGTCGCCATGCATCCGCTGGGCCTTCTGGAAGGTGTTTCGGAACGGCTTCTCCAGCATGTGGTAGTAGCGCCGGATCACCTGCTTGGCCAAGAGCTGCTCGCCGTACTCCGACTGGCGACGGTCCTTCAGGTTCGGCCCGTGCTGCCCCGGCGGGTAAGGCCGCTTGCTGCTCGGGCATTTCGGCTTGCCCCAGATGCTGAAGCCGACGATGCGGCTAATGTCCGACTTTCTGCCTCGGTAAGTTGCCATAGGTCTGCTTTGAATACGCCGACCAGCCACAGCCGT
>DATLGQ010000297.1:0-7813 GCA_035540435.1 Fimbriimonadaceae bacterium | reverse complement strand
GGCCACGTCGGTCGTAGCCGCCTTCGGCTCCGGCCAGCCGAGCTCCTCGGGCCACAGCTCATAGCTGAGCCAGTCGATCGTCACCCCGAACTCGCGCTGCATCCGCTCGACCTGGTGCAGAGCGATCCAGCACCAGGGGCAGGCGAAATCGTGGGCCAAAGGTATGGTCATGCCGATGCTCCGATTCTGTCAGACCATGGCGTGGGGCTGCATGTTTGCCGCCTTGGTGGCCTGCGCCAATCGCAGCATCGACGGCGCGTGGTATGGCCCGATGCCACTGCCGGAAGCGGGCGAATGTCGCGTCCGGCTGATGCCCACCGGCAAGTTCGACTTCGCCTGCGCCGGCGCCAAGCGCTGGGCCGGCGTCGGCTCTTACGGCCTCAGCGGCAGTGTTCTGTCCATTACCTTTGAAGAAGTCGAGGTGAATGGGCGTCGGGAGGCCGACATGAGCCGGACTCTTCAAGCCGATGTGCGGCTGGCCGGCAACGAAATGAGCCTTCAGTTCGCGGGCCAGTCGCTGACGTGGGTCCGCCGCCTCTCTCCTCCTTCGGCCACGGAAGAGTGAGCTCGCCCCGCAGGGCTACGACCTACAACGGGATCCGCAGCCCGTCGTAGGCCAGCCGCACGCCCGGCGGGAGTTCCTGTTCTGCCTCGTCATGGTCGTAGTCGTGGCTCAGGTGGGTGAGATAGGTGGTGCGGGCACCCAGCTCCGCCGCCACTTCCAGCGAGCGCTCGAGGTGGAAGTGGGTCGGATGCGGCTTCTTCCGCACCCCGTCCAGCACCAGCACGTCGAGGTCCTGCAGCATTTCCCAGGCGGGCGCTGGGATGTGGTTCACGTCGGTGATGTAGGCGAAGTCCTTCACCCGGACGCCCAGCACCGGCCAGGGCCCGTGCATGACGGTGAAGAAGCGAAGGGTGAGGCCGCAGATGTCGAGCGTCTCCGGCACATCGATCAGGTCCAGCTTCGGCACCGCCACGTCCGCCTTGAGAGCTTCGAAAGCGTAGGAAAACACCCGGCGGATGTCGGCCTGGTACTCGGGCGTTGTGTACACCGGCATCGCCCTGCGGTGGACGAGACAGAGCGACCGCAGGTCGTCCATGCCCATGATGTGGTCGGCGTGGGTGTGGGTGATGACTACCGCCTCGACGGCCTTGACGTCCTCCCGCAGAAGCTGGAGCCGAAGTTCGGGCGGGCAGTCCACCAACACATTCCCCTCGGGCCCGGCGAGGAGCAGCGAGCAGCGGGTGCGATGGTTCTTGGGGTTGGCCAGGAAACTCGGTGGGTAATCCACCCCCAGCATGGGCACTCCGTTGCTGGTGCCGGAGCCAAGAATGATGGCCTCCGCCATCAAAGTTCGCCGGCGGCCTTCAGGACCTGGATCGCCACGAGCGTGCTGGGCACCTCGGAGTACTGCGAGAGGCGCTCGATGCAGCGGGCGAAGTTGCGCTCGGCCAGCTCGTCGTAGGTTGCCTGGTTCTGCCGGGCCTCGGCCACGAGCGCCACCGCCTCCTCGAAGAACCGGGCGCGGTTCTGGGGCAGCGACTTGTTGGACATCGCCGCGTATCGACGCCCGAGCTGCTCGTACACGTGCTCCCAGTTGGACTTGGCCGCCAGCTCCGCGCGCATCTTGTTCAGCGCTATATCCTGGAGGCGCCTGGCTTCGGAGTCGCGTCTCTTGACGGTCTCCCAGTCGGATTGGCCCACGCCCTCGATCACTCTCAGCGCCACCGGCGATCCAAGCCTCTCGCTGAAGGCGCTCTCGACCAGGCGCTTGATCTGGGGCATGCGCAGGTGCCCGCTCAACTCGGTGTCGCCGTGAGGCAGGCCCATCACCAGCACGCCGTCCTCGACCGCGATCGGCTTGCAGGCGTTCAGCGCCGCCCAGACGCCCACACCGGTGACCTCCTGCCGAATACCCGGCAGCACCTCCTTCCAGATCTCGGCCAGATCAGCCATTCGAGCGATTATAGCTTTCGGCTCCGATTGCGGTCCTCTGGAACCCGCCGAGCCAACTGCCTTGAATCATGGCGGTGCCCCTCATGCCTTCGCCGCACGCTCGAAACACCTCGATTGGGCATTCGAGCTCGATCGACCGGCCATCGCTCGTGGCGAGACGGGCGAAGTATCGGACCCCCTCCCAGTCCGGATCGTAGTCGCTTTCCGAGAACAGCATCTCGTCGCTTCCGGGCAGCATCGCAAACCGCGCCAGGATCTGGCAGCCGGGCTCGCTGCGAACATCTTTGGTGGTCGCCAGCTTCTTGTTCCGGTACAGGCCATAGAAGACGCCCGTACCGGTGAGCAGAATCCCCAGGATGATGATCAGAGGGCCGATCACGGCCGTGACCAGCAGCGTCGGGTCCTTGCCCTGACTTTGAGCCAGCCGCGCCGCCGCCGCCCCGTACAGCATCACGGTCAGCACGGCGCCGCCGCCGATCATCGCCAGCCCGGCGATGATCATGGTTCCGAGACGGCTTTCCAGGTTCGAGCTCATGAGCCAAGGGAAGTATGCTCCGAACATATGGATCGCGTGCGCATCGGCGTCATCGGGCTGGGCAACATGGGCTCCAGCCACATCCGCGACTTCATCCCGAAGGTCGATAGGCTCGAACTCACCGCCGTCTGCGACGTCGTGCCGGAGAAGATGGATCGACATGAGGATGTCGCCAAGTTCGAGCGGAGCGAGGACCTCATCCGGTCCGGGCTCGTAGATGCCGTGCTCATCGCGACCCCCCATTACAGCCATACCACGATCGGCATCGCTGCGCTCACGAAGGGCCTCCACACGCTCGTCGAGAAGCCGCTGTCGGTGCACAAGGCCGACTGTGAACGCCTCATCGCCGCGCACCGGGGGCAGGTGTTCTGCTGCATGTTCAACCAGCGCACCGACCCGCACTACCAGACGATCCGCGACCTGGTGCGGCAGGGCGAACTGGGTCCGATCCAGCGCATCAACTGGATCATCACCAACTGGTTTCGCCCCGACTCCTACTATGCGAGCGGCGGCTGGCGCGCCACGTGGTCGGGCGAGGGCGGCGGCGTGCTCCTTAACCAGTGCCCCCACAACCTGGATTTGTACCAGTGGATGTTCGGCATGCCCCAGCGCGTGCATGCGGTGCTCGGGTTCGGCCGCTTCCACGATATCGAGGTGGAGGACGAGGTGCATGCCATCTTCGAGCACGAGTCCGGCACCCGGGCCGTTTTCGTTACCACGACCGGCGAACTGCCCGGCACCAACCGGCTGGAGGTGGTGGGCGATCGGGGCCGCCTGGTTTATGAAGGAGGCCAGATCGTGTTCGACCGCACGCCACGGTCGGTGCGGGAGTTCAAGGAGACAACCCCGGACCTCTTCGGCTCGATGGCCTGCTGGAAGTGCGAGATTCCGGCCTCCGGCTATGGAAAGCAGCATCTGGGGATTCTCCAGAACTTCGTAGAGGCGATCTTGGATGGATCGCCCCTCATTGCGCCGGCAGTGGAAGGCGTTCATTCGGTGGAGCTCGCCAATGCGATGATCCTGTCGGGGCTCACCCGCGAGACGGTGGACCTGCCTTTGGACGGGGCTCGGTATGCCGCAAAGCTCGACGAGTTGATCGCGTCCTCGACACACCGCAAGAAGGTTCACGAGACCGAGGCGGGTGATATGGCCTCCAGCTTCAGCCGATAAACCTGATGGCGCACCGTGCGCGGGGGCGCCGGTGCGGCGTAGAATAGGAGGCAGGTAGCAAGATGGCGATTAAGGACGAGTTGACGAGCGAAGTTAAGAAGGAAATCACCCTCTCCGATCGGGCGGCCCAGGAGCTCAAGAGCACCTTGGCTGAGAACGACAAGGCCGAGGCGGCGCTCCGAGTGTGGGTATCCGGCGGCGGCTGTTCGGGCCTGACCTATGGAATGGCGATCGACGATGCCGAACCCGAAGCCGACGACAACGTGCTCGAGGATCGTGGGATTCGCATCTACGTCGACTCCTTGAGCCTGCGATACATGAGCGGGTCCGTCATCGAGTACGTGGACGACACGCTTGGGGGCGGCTTCAAGATCGAGAATCCAAACGCGACCAAGTCTTGTGGTTGTGGCTCCTCGTTCGCAGCCGACGAAGAGGGGTTGCCGGGGCTGGAAACAGGCGGTCGCGGTGGCTGCGGCGGCTGCGGCTGCGGCTAGAGCACGGGCCATGGCTCTAGGTCTATAGGCCTTATGGGCCCTATAGGACCTATTAGACCTATAGACCCTAGCCTCAGATCTCGCCCGCGGCGAGCCGCAGGAGGTACCGCCCGTACGCGTTCTTGGCCATCGGCCGAGCCAGTTCCTCGAGCCGCGCCGGGTCGATCCAGCCCTGACGGAAGGCGATCTCCTCCGGGCAAGAGATCAGCAGCCCCTGCCGTTGCTGAATGACCTCTACGAAGTTGGCTGCCTGCAGCATCGAATGATGCGTGCCGGTGTCGAGCCAGGCGAAGCCGCGGCCCATCGTCTGCACCTGCAGCGTTCCTTCCTGTAGATACAGCCGGTTGAGGTCCGTGATCTCCAACTCTCCTCGGGCGCTCGGCTTCAGCGAACGAGCCTTCTCCACCACCGTTTCATCGTAGAAATACAACCCGGTGACCGCATAGTTGGACCTCGGCTGCGCCGGCTTCTCCTCGATCGTCTGCGCCCGTCCCGCGGAGTCGAACGACACCACGCCGTACTCCGCCGGATTCTCGACGGCGTAGGCGAAGACGACTGCACCCCGCTCGAGATGGGCCGCCTGCTCGACCAGTGTCGAAAGGCCCACGCCGTAGAAGATGTTGTCGCCGAGGACCAATGCTCCGCCCTGGCCGCCCAGGAACGAGTCGCCGATCAGGAAAGCCTGGGCCAGGCCCTCGGGAGCAGGCTGAACCGCGTACGAGATCGACATCCCCCACGCGCTGCCGTCGCCCAGCAGCCGCTCGAACGCGGGCAGGTCGTGGGGCGTCGAGATGATGAGCACTTCGCGCAGGCCTGCCAGCATCAGCACGGACAGCGGGTAGTAGACCATCGGCTTGTCGTAGATCGGCACGAGCTGCTTACTCAGAGCGCGCGTCACCGGCCAAAGCCGACTGCCGCTGCCGCCTGCCAACACGATGCCTCGCTGGATCACCCTCTCACCGCCCACAAGATCATTCTTTCGGTATTGTGCTCTCCAAACGAAAGGGCTGCGGGAATCCCGCAGCCCTCGTCGTTTCTCGAATCAACGCCTCAGAGGCGGCCGACGAAGCCGGCGCCGATGAACCAGTCAGGTGCGTTCTTCGTAAGGCCGAACCCGAAGTGGATGTCGAACGCGCCATTGCCCTGCAGCCGCTGCCCACCGAAATGAAGTAGGTGCGAGGGGGCAAAGTTCTTCTGGAACGCGCCGCCGTACTCGATGAAGGGCATCCAGCCGCTCATCTGATCCAGGTTGATGCCGACGTTGATCCCGAAGATGTCGTCGTTCTCTTCGTCGTTGAAGGTCACCGAGCCGAAGAGCGGTCGCTGCATTCCCGGAGCGCTGTAGATCCACGGAATGTCAAGCCCGAACCGGTTCTGAGTCGGCGAGAACAGGCCGTCGGTGTCGATCGACATCCGCGGGCGCAGCGCCGCGGTAAAGCCCGAGGGAGCTCCGGCGATCTGGAACTTGACCGCGATCATGGCGCCGCCCCAGCCCTCCGCGTCGAAGCCGTTATTGAAGACGAAGTAGTCCGGGAACCCTAGTTGCGCCTCGAGGCCGCCGCTCAGGCCGTAGCGCAGCAGCAGTTCGGGGAAGCGCAGAAGCGTCTCGTCACCGTCACCCTGCTGGAACGTCGCTCCTGCCTCGAACTGCAGCACGCCCTGGGGGAGCGAGAAGGGGGTGCCACTGAAAGTCGGTCGCTGGGAGTTGAACGGGCCGCCAACATCCTGCATGCCGCCGGTCCCGAATTGTGAGCCCGACGCCAGCAACGCCAGACCCATCGACAAGCTCAAGTTCACCATAACAGCCGGTAAGTCTACTGGCAACATGCAGAAGCTTGCACTAGTCCATGCAACTTCTTCCGCATTTCTGCCCTCGAGAGAAGGGAGCGCAGAACGTCCTCGTGCGTAGCCGGACAACTTCAGCCCCGAGCGCGCAGGGTAGAGCCGCAGCCTCGGTTATACTAGCGCAGGCACGGGGAGCAGGAGGGTTCGCGGATTGGCAGGAGTCACGTTTCGTAACGTCACCAAGATCTTCGGCAAGGACGTTAAAGCGGTCGACGATCTCTCACTCGAGATCAGGGACAAGGAGTTCATGGTGCTCGTCGGTCCCTCCGGCTGCGGCAAGACGACCGCACTGAGAATGGTCGCCGGTCTCGAAGAGGCCACCGGCGGTGACATCCTGATCGGCGACGTCCGCGTCAACGACGTGCCGCCCAAGGACCGGGACATCGCGATGGTCTTCCAAAACTACGCGCTGTACCCCCACATGAACGTGTACGATAACATCGCCTTCGGCCTGCGCCTGCGGGAGCTGAAGGGTTTCTTCTGGCAGCTGAGCCATATGGGCGAGGCCAAGAAGATCAAGGTCGACATCGATCGGCGCGTCCGGGAGGCCGCCGCCATGCTCGGCATCGAACAGCTTCTCCATCGCCGGCCCAAGGAGCTCTCGGGCGGCCAGCGTCAGCGGGTGGCCTTGGGGCGAGCCATTGTGCGTAAGCCCAAGGTCTTCCTCATGGACGAGCCGCTCTCGAACCTCGACGCCAAGCTTCGCATCCAGACGCGCGCCGAGCTCATCCGGCTGCACCGATCCCTCGGGATCACCACGATCTATGTCACCCACGACCAGGTCGAGGCGATGACGATGGGCCAGCGGATCGCGATCATGAAGGACGGCGTTCTCCAGCAGTGCGACACCCCGGAGGTCGTCTACAACCAGCCCGCCAACAAGTTCGTCGCCGGCTTCATCGGCTCGCCGCCCATGAACTTCGTGCCCGCCAAAGTCGCCGCCGAGGGCGGCAAGGCGCTCGTGGACGCGGGCGAATTCAAGCTGCCCCTGCCGCAAGGCCATGGCGGCGCCTCTTACGACGGACGTGACGTGGTGCTGGGCATCCGGCCGGAAGCCATCTTCGACAAGGAGTTCTGCGCCGGCGTCACTCCGACCCCCGAAAACACGTTCAGGGCGAAGGTGGACGTGCTCGAACCCTTGGGACACGAGTACGTGGCCTATCTCGGTGTAGGGTCGTGCAGCCTCATCGCCACCATCGACACCGGCACCAAGATCAAGGAAGGGCAGACGGCCGACTTCGTGGTCAACACCGAGCAGCTCCACGTCTTCGACGCCCAGACCGAAGAAGCGGTCCGCTAGCGTCGCCGGCTGCCGATCACGATTCCGACCGAAAGGCCAAGAAGCAAGAGACCCAGCACCCTCTTGGTGTCGTTGATCGGGACGAACCGAGTCTCGTGGCTCGTGACTTCCAGCACGCCGATCGGGTTGGCCATCACGCCCCCTGCCGGGCTGGCCGCCGAATCGCTCCCGGCTTGGCCCGGCAGTGCCATCTGGTTCGGCACCCCGAAGCCGTAGGCCACGCTGGCGACCGGCACCACCGTCTTCCCGTTCACCTGGATCGGGTCGCCGTACACCGTTTTGGCGTCCGCCGCCGTCTGCAACTTCTCCATCATCGACCGAATGCTCTCGATGCTCATAACTCTCCAATCATGGGCCATTGCGCCCGCCCATGTCCAAGAAGAAGACCCCGCACGACGCGCCCCAGTTCCCCCCTCCGTCGATGTCTGGTGCCTCGGTCTCCGTCCCACCGACGGGGCGACAGACCGCAGGCCCGGGGGGGCCTGCGGTCTGTCGCCCCGTCGGTGGGACGG
>DATLGQ010000296.1:0-4163 GCA_035540435.1 Fimbriimonadaceae bacterium | reverse complement strand
ATTCACCATAGAAGATTTCGAGCTGATAGCAGCCGGTTCGACGCGCCGACGGAAAGTCCTCCTCCTTACGGATGCCTCGAATGATGAGGCTGTTTCGATCGGCGTTGTAGACGAGCTGTAGGTCCTCGGCGCGAACGCCGGCGATCTCGGCCTTGACGACCAGGCACGTCTCGTCCTCGAACACGTCGAGCCTCGGCTCCCAGAACTTGCGGCTGACGAGCGTCGGCCCCGACCGGAGCATCTCTTCGCTGAGCCGCTGCAGCTCTGTGCCGATCTGCCAGAACCACTCGTCGACCTCTCGCCGCGCCATGGCTCATTGTGACGCAATGTATAGCGTTGGAGCGTTGGAGGGTTGGAGCGTTCGCCCTAAGGCTTGTTTCAGACGATCGCCTCCAGATATGCCCGGCTGCCGGCGTCCAGCGCCTGGACATCCGGGATCTCGAAGCGGTTGCCATCGACGTCGATCAGGAGCAGGTGGGTCGGCGAAAGCCACTGGACGTTCTCCTGAAGGCTCTGGGTCACCAGCTCGCGTTCACCTCGGTCGGTGTCGACGGTCCAATAGGTGGCTCCGAACTCGACCTTGGCATGCAGAATCCGCTTAACGGTGGCGGTGAGGTATCGGCGGCGAAGCTCTTCCTGAACGGCCCGCATGGACTCGCTGGGGAGGCCGGTCGGATCGGTGACCATCACGATCTCCTCGCCTTTGCCATCGAGGAGGCTGAGGTACCGGTCCGGGTGAGTGAGCGGCGCGGCCCACGCCGGCTTGACGGTCGGGTAGGACCGGTCGCTGCCGACTGTCAGCCGCAGCCGATCCTTGGGTTCGTAGAACAGGTTCAGCTCGCTCGAGGCAATCTCATTCATGTGCTTACTCTCCTCGTCATGTAGATCCACCCGAACTGGGGGACAAAGCCCAGGCGCTCGTTGATCCTCAGCATCGCCCCGTTGCGGGTGTCGTTCTGGGCCCGGCACACCTTGGCGCCGAGAGCCTTTGCATTTGCCAGGGCCTTGGCCTTGCAGGCGAGCGCTATGCCGCGCCCACGGTAGGGAGGTAGGACACCGCTGAAGTGGGTGCCCCAGGCCCCATCCCCTACCGGCGCGATCCAAGACAGCCCGATCAGCATCCCCTCGCGAGCGGCCAGCACCAAGCCGGCGGGATGGTAGCGGCTGGACTCGAAAGTCTCGGCGGCGAAGCGCTCGTAGTCCGGCAGCCCCCATTGTTCGATGCCCGGCGTGTCGGCGTCGCAAGTATTGCTGAGCTCGTGGACGAGGCGACGATGGGCGGCCGTATCGCCGAACTCGAGGAAATCCACCAACTGGATGCCACTCTCATCTAGGTCTCTCCGGATTGCCTCAAAGGGCTCCGCCGAGAAGGTGGTCAGATGCAGCTCCGAATCGACCAGGTGCTGGCTGAATTCAAACCCGCGGGCCTCCAGGAACGCTTTGCCGTCATGCCGGTCGTCCCGGCAGCACGCGGTCAGCTTGTCGCACCCCTCCGGCGCGACCAGTTGCGCAAGCTCCGTGAGCAGGCGCGTGCCAATGCCCTGCCGCCGAAAGCTCGGCTCAACGTCGACGGTCAAAAAGCAGTTGCTCCTGGGCATGCCTGGCCAGCGGGTGGCCTGACCGGTCGCAACGACACGCCCCTCGCGACACGCCACCAGCCGCCGCCGCATCCCCTCGCTCTGCAGATTCCGCTCGCGCTCCGCCATCACTTCGGGAGTGATCGGCTCGGACAGCGTCAGATTCCGGATCGCGCAGATCGCTTCGAAGTCGTCCGCAGTGGGTTCCCGGAAGAACAAGTCGTTCGTCGTGCCTATCGCCATGACGAGAGCCTCCCCGGCTCGGGCTCCTTCCACGCGTCGTTCAACAAAGACGCCAGGTAGTGGTCTTCCCAGTTTCCCTGCACGCGAATGGAGCCCCGCATGAGCCCCTCGATCTGAAAGCCGCAGTGCTCCAGCAGCCGACCCGAGCGCTCGTTGGCCGGCATATAGCTAGCTTCGAGGCGATGAAGCCCAAGATCGTCGAATGCGAAACGAATCGCTGCCGTCAGCGCCTCACGCATGAGGCCCCGACCCTGACATCGGTGATCGAGGCCGTAGCCCACGCTAGCCAGATACATGCTCGCGCGGGCGATGTCGCCGACCCGCAGGGTGCCGACCAGCCGCTCGCCCTCCACGTCGTCGCCGGTCAACTCCATCAAGAACTGATAGGCGTAGCCGGCAAGCGCCTGCTCCCGATCGGCGGAGATCCGGGTGCGCGAAAAATCAGCCGTCGTCCAAGACCGGGGCCGCGTCGGCTCCCAGCGGCCAAGGTGGTCCCAGTTCTCCCTCCGGTAGAGGGCCAGCGCCTCCGCATCGCTCATCCGAGGGATACGAAGGAGCAGCCGCTCCGTCCGGATCTCCGGATAGGAGTTGCGCCACTTGATGCCGGCTGAGGCAAGGGTACTGATCGTGCTGTCGTCATTTCGGGTCATGGGCTGGTTCCTATTGCTCTACCGCTCTAGCGCCTCAATGCCTCAGCGCTCTCAAGCAGCCCCCACTCCAATGATCTCGTTGATCGCGCTCTGGGTCTCCACCAGGTTGTAGAAGACACCCTTCTTCTCCATCAGCTCGGCATGCGTTCCGATTTCGGCGATCTCGCCCTTCTCCAGCACGATGAGCCTCGAGGCGTTGCGCAGAGTGGAGAGTCGGTGAGCGATCGCGAAAGTGGTCCGTCCCTGGATCAGCCGCCCGATCGCTTCCTGAATCTGCTTCTCCGTCTCCACGTCCACCGATGAGGTGGCCTCGTCCAGGATCAGGATGCGCGGGTTGTGAAGGATGGCGCGGGCGATCGAGATGCGCTGACGCTCTCCGCCCGAGAGCTTGGCGCCACGCTCACCGACCATCGTGTCGTACCCGTCGGGCTTGTTCAGGATGAAGTTGTGGGCGTTTGCCGCCTTGGCCGCCGCGATCACCTCTTCGAACGAGGCTCCCGGCTTGCCGTAGGCGATGTTCTCGGCGACCGTCCCGTTGAAAAGGAACGGCTCCTGAAGCACGACTCCGATCTGGTTGCGCATGTCCTGCAGTGAGATGTCTCGATAGTCTTGCCCATCGATCCGGATCGTCCCAGCATCCGGCTCGTAGAACCGGCAGATCAGATTGATCGTGGTCGATTTGCCCGCACCCGACTTTCCGACGAGGCCGATCATCTCGCCCGGGGCTGCCGTGAAGTTCAGCCCCTTGAGGACCGGGTTCGACTTGTCGTAGCCGAAGCGGACGTTCTCGAACTGCACTTCGCCCGTGATCGCCGTCTTCTTGGACTCCTCGCCATAGTTCTCCTTGTCCGAGTCGATGATCTCGAAGATGCGGTCGGCTCCTGCCATGGCGCGACTGAACCACGAGTTGATCTGGGCGAACCATTGGAGCGGCCCATAGATCAGGCTGAGGTAGGCGTTGACCATCCAGAAGTCGCCAAAGCTCATTCGGCCGCTGTACACCATGTAGCCGCCGACCGTCCAGTTGATCAGCGCACCCATCGTCGTGAAAAACGACATCAGGCCGAACAGCGTGTACCAGCGCGAGTCGGCGTTGACGCCGGCGTCTCGCAGCTCCTGGTTGCGCTTTTTGAACTTGTTGTACTCGGTGTCCTCCTTGGCGAAGGCCTTGACCACCCGAATGCCCGAGAGCGACTCGTTCAGGTGCATGTGGAACCGGGCCCACTTCTGGCCCACCCGGTGGAACATCTGCGACATCGGCCGCCAATACCACATGCTGATCCCGGCCACGATCGGGATCGGCGCCAGGATCGCGGCCGCCAGCGTCGCGTTCACCGTGAACAGGAAGATCACGATGCCGACGATCAGCAGACCGTTGGTCGCCAGATAGGGAAGACCATCGACCAGGAAGCCCCAGACCCGGTCGGTGTCGTGGGTGACTCTGGACGCGATCGCGCCGACCTGCTTCTTGTCGAAGAAGGTGAGCTGCAAGAACTCGATGGCCCGGTACACGGCGTTGCGAAGATCGGCGGCAATGCTGCCCGCCAGATACGAGATCAGGCGACCCGTCAGGATGTTCACGATGGCGCCGGCGATCAGAACGAACAGCCAGGCGACCATCATCCACCACAGCAAGCTCAAGTTGCGTTGAGGCTGGAGCACCTCGTCGATCAGCACGCCTTGGATCTTAGGG
>DATLGQ010000295.1:0-12870 GCA_035540435.1 Fimbriimonadaceae bacterium | reverse complement strand
CCAGCGACTGGTTCATCGTCTGCATGCCCCAGAACTGGCCCTCGTTCATCGCGTGATAAAGGTCGCTGAAGTGTCCGTCCTCGATCAGCTTCGACACGGTAGGGGTGCAGATGAGGATCTCGTTGGCGACGACGCGGCCCTGACCGTCCGCACGAGGCACGAGCTTTTGCGCGATGATGGCCCGCAGGGAGTTGGCCAGACGCAGACAGAGGTGATTCTTCTCGTGCGGCGGGAACATGTTGACGATACGGTCCATCGTCTCGTAGGCGCTGGAGGTGTGTACCGTGGAGAAAACAAGGTGGCCGGTCTCACCCGCTTGCATGGCGACGCCCATGGTGGTGGTGTCGCGCATCTCACCGATGAGGATCACGTCTGGGGCTTCGCGGACGACCGCACGGAGAGCGGGCTCGAAGTCCACGGTGTCGATGCCGACCTCGCGCTGCGTCACATAAGCCTGCTTGTCCCGATGGACGAACTCCAACGGGTCCTCGATGGTCACGATGTGGCATGGCCGCTGCAGATTGATCAGGTCGATCATGGCTGCGAGGGTCGTCGTCTTGCCCGAACCGGTGGGCCCCGTGACGAGGATGACGCCCTGTCGATGCTTCACGAGTTCTTTGAGAACGGGCGGCAGGCCCAACTCCTCGATGGTGAGGATCTCCAGGGGGATGATTCGGCACACGATGCCCATGCTTCCGCGCTGCATGTGAATATTGGCTCGCACGCGACACTTCTCACCGACTGCGAACGCCAAGTCCATCTCGTGCGTGTCTTCGAACTTGCGCTGCTGTCGCTCGTTCATGACGGCCGAGATGATACGCTGGACTTCCGTGGCGTTCAGCACGGGCCACTCGCCCGGCAGCGGCTTGATGATGCTGTGCTGCCGCATCTTGGGGACTGAGTTGGCCTTGAGAAAGACGTCGGAAGCCCTCTCTTCGAAGCCGATATCGATGAGCTCGTGGATGTTGATGGTTGACGCGTCGCGCATGGGTGTTCTAACCTTTTCTCCGCCGGAAACTAACGTGCCGCGGGTGCCCTCCGAAGCAGCGCCAAGTATACCAAGACCCCCACTGCAAGGGCTGCCACCGCTCCGAGGATCAGCACCAGCACATTTGGTGAGGCTCTCTCTTGTTCAGAAGGGGGCGCCACCGGGGTCGCTGGCTGGGCCGAATCAGGAATGACGATCTTCGACGGGTCTTGAGCGAGCAACTCCACCCGGTACTCGACGCCTGCCGGCAGTTCCCGCTCCCCAAGGCTCGGCATCGCCTCCAGTCTCACGGCGCCCTGCTTTTCGTAGCGCCCGATCATCCGGTCCGTGAGTGGCTCGCCATCGAGGAGAATCATCATGCCGCGGATCGTGTAGGGCTCAGGAGCCCCCGCGAAGGCCTTGACGATGGGCTCCAGCCGAACCTTTCCCGCCTGCCGATCGATCAGCCCGCTCACTGCGAACTCCGCCTTGAGGAAGTCGAGCTTCTTGGCAGCGGTGCCCGCCGGAACACGCGCTACGGCCAAACCCCGCGGAACATCCCCCACCAACTCGCCCAGACGCTGAAGCTGTGACCGCAGCAGATCCTCTGGATAGCCTGACCTAAGCATCGTGACAAAGACCATGTCCGCCCCGGTCTGATGCTTGCGCACGACCACGCTCACCTGGGGTGGCACCGTCAAGAACAGGCTCCGCTCCCCCGACGACTGGGCGCCCGCGCGGCCCGATGCAACCAGGACTGCAAGAAGAGCCACTCGCCTCATGACGGTTCGCACGTTACCTCCCGCTGGGCGCACGATGGACGGACGGCAGTCGGTGGGGCAGCCGTTCGGCATAACTGGTGGAACCACCGGAAAGTTTCGGCGTCTCAGTCTGAACGGGTGAGGCACTCGCGCCGTCTATCCGAAAACACTACTGCCACGTCACAGGGCATATCACAGGGGAGGGTTGGCTATAATGGCTGGATTGTCTGCCCAGGGATCGACACGAAGATACATGAACGATGCGGATTTGACGAGCGAGTCTCAGAGCGGCCTCCTGCTCACCCCCCAAGGCTATAAAACGCTGCAGGAAGAGCTCGAGCACCTGACCGTGGTGAAGCGGCCGGAGATCGCGGACCGCATCCGCGAGAGTCAGCAGCATGGGGAGTTCAGCGAGGACAACAACGAGCTGGACGAGGTCAAGTTCGAGCAAGCGATGGTGGAGAACCGGATCGCGGAACTCAAGTCGATCTTCGGCAACGCCCACATCTTGGACATGGACAATCTCCCCACCGACCACGTGGGCATCGGCTCGCTGGTTCGGGTGAACGACCTGGAGTTCGGAGACGAATTCGAGGTGAGGGTGGTCGCCAGCATTGAAGCCAACCCGAACGAGGACTTGATTTCCAATGAGTCGCCTATGGGTATGGCACTCATAGGCGCGGAGGCGGGCCAGGAAGTCGTGTTCGACGCTCCCGAAGGCGTCAAGCGCTACAAGATCGTCTCGATCTCCCGCTAGACCCCACCCCCAAGAGCGACACGGCGCGAGTAACATAGCGCGCATGCCCACCCATACGGTGACCGTCGTCGGCCATGAGTCCTTCCCTGTCGAGGAGGGCGCAAAGTTGGCGCTCGCGATCGAACAGAGCGGCATGGACATCAGCCATCGTTGTGGTGGTCAGGCCAAGTGCACCACCTGTCGCGTCCGATTTCACACCGAGGAACCACCGATGAAGGAGCCTGAGCGCAACTCGCTCGAGGAGGATGGCGTGCTGGGCCAGTTCCGTCTCTCGTGCCAAATCCGGGTCGACCGCGATATGACGGTCGAGGTTCTGATGCGAGCGAGCGAGCAGGGATGGGATCCCGGCATCCCGCTGGAGCCCTAGCATGTGGGTCCTTGTGCTGGTCGGGGCCGCAGCGCTCGTCGTGGTTCTGTGGCAGTACAACGCCATCGTCTCGCTGCGACAGCTCACCCGCAACGCCTGGGCCGACGTCGACGTGTACCTGAAGCGTCGCGCCGAACTCATTCCCAACCTGGTCGCGGCGGTTCAAGCCTATGCCCAGCATGAACAGACGGCCTTGGAGAAGGTGATGGAGGCGCGGGCCAAGGCGATAGGCATGCGCGAGGCCACGGGCGAGCGGGCGGAAACGGAATCGCAAATCACATCGGGCGTGAGCCGGGTGCTCGCTCTTGCGGAGAGCTATCCGGAGCTGAAGGCGAGTGCCAACTTCATCCAGCTTCAACGCGAGCTCATCGATACCGAGAAGCTCATCGCGCATGCCAGGCAGTTCTACAACGCGTGCGTGCGCGACTTCAACACCCGCATCGAGTCCTTTCCCGGGAACTTGGTGGCTGGGGTTGCCGGCGCGAGGCACATGGCGTTCTTTGAGATTGAGAACCTGGCCGAGCGGGATGTTCCCGGAGTCGGAGCTTAGGGGCCGCCGCGGCTCTGTTTCCCCCGACTCCCCGCTCAAAACGGCAAGGACCGGCGGGACGAGGAGGGGTCGTGGGGGGACTGGTATAGTCCCCCTCGGCATGGCGGAACTTCTCGCTCAGTCGGTTATCCGGGACGTTCCCGACTTCCCCAAGAAGGGCATTCTCTTCAAGGACATCTCCCCGGTTCTGCAGCATCCGGCAGCCTTCGCAGAGGTGGTCGATTTGCTCGCTGCGGACGCGAGGGCCAAGGGGGCCGAAGTCATCGTGGGCATCGAAAGTAGAGGGTTCGTGTTCGGGGTGCCTGTCGCTATGGCGTTGGGGCTTCCCTTCGCGATGGCTCGCAAGCTCGGCAAGCTGCCTTACGACAAGATCACCGAGGAGTATGCGCTGGAGTACGGCACGAACACGGTCGAGATGCACACGGACGCGGTGAGACCAGGGCAGCGGGCTTATGTGGTCGATGATCTGCTGGCAACCGGTGGGACGGCGGCGGCGGCAACAAGGCTCGTGGAGCGTCTGGGAGGAAGCGTCTGCGGGTTCGGGTTCATGGTCGAACTGACCTTTCTCGAGGGCCGGAAGAATCTGCTAGGCTATCCTATTCTCGCGTTGATAGAGTATTGAGATGACCAGACTTCTTCGCAACCTGATTTTCGCCACTTTCTTTGCGGCCCTCCCTGCCGTTGCGGGAGAGGCTCTCAGCGTCGAATCGGTGCTCGCCAAGGCTGCTGAGCTCGACGGAAAGGCCGTAACCGTCACCGGCAAGGTCCTTGGATTCAAGCAGAAGACGTCACGCGCCGGGAACGCCTATTTCACGTTCAAACTCAAGGGCGGCAAGGATGAGCCTCTCAACATCTACAGCCAAGGCAAATCCGAGAAGGAATGGAAGGACGGCGATCTCGTGGTGGTAGACGGCATCTTCCGCAAAGAGAAGAAGGTCCAGGACTTCGTCGTCAAGAACGAGATCGACGCGACCCCCAAGGAAGGAAAGCCATACGGGGTGAAAGCTCCTCCCAAGAGCTAAAGCGACTTGCCATCGAGGCGAAGCACCCCCTTCTTGCTGGCCGTAATGGGCGCTACCGCGACCGGCAAGACCGCGTTGGCCGAAGCGGTTGCCCGCACTTTTGACGCGCAGCTGATCAATGCGGACGCTTTTCAGGTCTATCGCGGATTCGACATTGGCACGGCCAAACCGGCGGACCGCAGCAAGTACCGGTTGCTCGACATCCGCGACGCGCGTGAATCTTTCGGAGTCGGCGAGTACGTGCTCCTGGCGCAGGCAGAGCTGCGGCAACTCTATGACGAGGGGCGAAGCGCGGTCCTGGTGGGAGGCTCCGGGCTCTACACCCGCGCATTGATGGAGGAGTACAGCTCTCTCCGGCCCGAGCCAGACCCGCGCCTGCGGGCGGAGTTGCGCGCTCGGCTCTCCCAAGAGGGACTTTCGGCCCTGGCGGAGGAGCTGCGAAGGCGTGATCCGGCGAGGGCCCGCGATACCGATCTCTCGAACCCGGTGCGGGTGCTCAGAGCTCTGGAGCACGTGATCGAACGCCCGGCGCCGCTACCGGTGGAGCTTCCACCGCTTCGCAAGCTCAAGGTGGTCCTGGATCTCGAGCCCGAGGAGCTTATATGGCGAATCGACCACAGAATCGGCCAAATGGTGCAAAATGGCTGGGTTGATGAAGTCGCCCGGTTGAGGCGCGAGGGCATCGGCCCGGATGCGCCCGCGGCTCGGGCAATCGGATACCGCGGCATGTTCGAGCATGTGGCGGGCAACTGCACGTTAGAGGAGGCAATTCAGACCGCGGCCGTTGAAACGAGACAGTACGCTAAGAGACAGAGGACGTGGCTGCGTTCTGAACCCAATGTACAGATGATTCTTGATGCGGCGGCCAGCCCGAAGGGGTTGGAACAAGCCGTTGCATCTTTGCTTGATGATCATGTGGGGTAATTGAAATGGCGAAGGCTATCAACCTTCAGGATATGTTTCTCAATCAGGTGCGAAAGGAAGGGATCGGAGTCACCGTATACCTCTCTAACAGCGTCCAACTGCGCGGACAGGTTAGAGGCTTCGACGCGTTCACCGTGTTGCTCGAGGCTCCCGGCAAGCCCACCCAGCTCGTGTACAAACACGCGATCGCCAGCATCGTGCCGGCTCGACCCGTTGGCACCTACCGCGCTCCAGAAGGTGAGCACCATCACCATCAGCATTCCGAGGAACGGGGCGGAAACCACGAGTGATCCCGTTCACCAAGATGCACGGAATCGGCAACGACTTCGTGATCATCGATGGCATCCGGCAGGACCTTTCAGGACTCGACCTTTCACAGCTTTCAAAGAAGGTCAATGATCGGCGGGCAGGCATCGGTGGCGACGGCCTGATCGTGGCTGAGGTTGGAACGCAGGCGCCGTTTCGTATGCGCATGTTCAACCCGGACGGGTCGGAGAGTGAGATGTGCGGCAACGGAGTGCGCTGCCTTGCCCTGTACTTGCGGGACGAGGGCCACAGCACAAGCGATGCCGTGCCGCTGGAAACAGGCGCCGGCGTTTTATCTTTGGAGATCCACGACCAGGACCGTGTGAAGGTGGACATGGGCCCTGCCCGTCTGCTCCGCGGTGAGGTCGGAATGACCGGCGTCTCCGACGAGACCTTCATCGACCAGCCGATTGAGCTAGAAGGCCAAAGGCTGGTGGGGACGGCCGTTTCCATGGGCAACCCACACCTGGTCCTGTTCGTGGAGGACGCCGCTTCAGTTCCGCTGGAGAGGTGGGGCCCTGAGCTAGAAGTGCATCCCCTGTTTCCGCGCCGAACAAACGTTCACTTCGTGCAGGTGCTGAGCCGTTCCCACCTCATGCAACGGACCTGGGAGCGGGGGGCCGGCGCCACGCTGGCCTGTGGTACGGGGGCTTGCGCTTGCGGGGTGGCCGCTCAGGTCACCGGAAGAGCCGACCGCCAGGTGCAGATTGACCTCCCGGGCGGCACACTCGCAATCGAGTATCGAGAGGACGGCCGCGTATTCATGACGGGGCCCGCTGCCACCGTCTTCAAAGGCGAGTGGACGAACTGAATCGCCAGGCGGGAGCGTCTTAGTCTTTTCGTGCGGTAGTAAGAGACTGAACACGCATCGATCCCCAACGTCCAAGCGTTTGGACCATGGAGCTATGCATCGGGGCAAAGGTTTTGAGCTCTGCTGAAGCCAACGAGGCCGCACTGGTCGAACGTTGTCGTCGGCAGGACATGGAGGCGTTCGGCAAAATCGTCGATGCCTATCAGAACCGGGTGTTCGGCTTCGTGCGGCGCATGGTCGGCGATCCAGACGAATCGGCCGACATTGCGCAAGAGGTGTTCATCCGCGCCTTTCAGAGCTTCCGGCGTTTCGATGGTCGCTCTTCGCTGAGAACATGGCTGTTCCGCATCGCCTACAACCTTTGTGTGGACCGCGCGCGACGAGCAGGAAGGACCGCGACCGAGATCAGGCTCGACGCCCGAATCGAGGATGACGAGCCGCTCGAGATCTCGGATACGCGCTGGAGCCCGGAAGGACTCGCGCTCGATGCGGAATTGGCTCAGGCCGTCGAGGAGGCCGTCGCCAGCATGAGCGAAAAATTGCGAAGCGTTTTACTGCTCCATGATCGTGAAGACATGCAATATGAAGAGATCGCGCAGGCCCTAGATCTACCGATCGGCACCGTTAAGAGCCGACTGTTCCTGGCCCGCGCCCATCTGCAGAAGGCCCTGAGACCCTACCTCCACCCGGAGGTGACTTTTGATGCTTGATAAGAATCTGTTGTCCAAGTTGCAGCGTGAAGAGCGGCTGACCAGCCTGGAGGCCGAGCGTCTCGACCAGGCCCTGGAGGCGCAGGCCAACCCGATGTTGCAGGCGCTTCCCGAGGACACGGTGAGCCTCTCTTGGCGCAGCGCGCTCAATGAGCGGCTGCTCGAGCAGAGCCGCCCGGTGCGCTCGCCGATGCTCGGGCTCTGGCGACCCGTCTTGGGCCTGGGGCTGGCAGGCGCCTTGGCATTCGCCTTCCTGATCAACCGTCGCCAAGATGAGGTGCGGGTGGTCAGCGGTCCCAATCTGGAAGCGACCTTGATCCAGGAGCACATCCGAACAGACCAGTATCTCCAGATTGCGGGGGCTGGCTTGGCGGCACACGAGGCACGGCCGGTCGTGGGCCCGGTGCGTGATGTAGGTAACGATCTGCAAGATCTGGACTACTTGACTCTATGAAGCCTGTTGTCTCGTTGATTTGCCTTGCGCTTCTAAGCGCAGGAGCGGGCGCTCAATCACGTTCGCAGAAGTTGAGCGAAGAGGAGCTCAAAAAGCTACCGGCTGTCGTACAGCTCGCCCTCCGCAACTTCTCGAAGCTGCGCTACAGCGGCACCCGGATCGTCGAGTTTCGCCAGGGCCCTGAGCGCAAGCGACACACGGAGTGGGTCCTGCGGGACGGTTCGCGCGCGCGCACCGAGTTCCCCGAGGGATCCGCGTTCGCGGGGCAGATCATCGTGGAGAACCGGGGCGAGCGCCGCCACTTTTTCCCCGACCGCAACGAAATCCACGTCATGCCGGCTCGACGCGATGAGGCCTTCTTCCGACTCTTCGCGATGCTCGGCGGCCGTGGCTCCAGCACTCCCAAGATCACGGCCGGCGATCCGGACTCGATTGCCGGGCACCGCGCGATCCAGGTGGATGTCTCCGACACCGCGGGCAACGTCATCCAGAAGCTCTGGATCCACGCTACTAACGGCCTCGTGATGAAGCGCGAGATCTTCGACCGGGTCGGCACCCGCATCGGTCTTTTCGAATTCACCAGCATCGACTTCTCGCCCAGGATCTCTCGTGATGAGTTTGAGATCAAGAGGCGTGGGGCGCAAATCGTCACTCCGCGGGATCGTCTGCGAGCCGAGGCGCAAAAGGCGGGCTTGCAGCCCCTGGCGCTCAGTCGCGGTTCAGGGTGGTCGCTGGAGCATGTGCGAGTCATTCGTCCTGCCGGCGAGCCCATCTTGGTTCAGACGTACATCGGCAAGCACACGCCGGTTACCCTGTTTCAGCTCAAGAGCGAAGTCGATCAACAGCGGCTGGATCGATTGGGCCGCGGCCTGAGCATTCACCACTGGCGACAGGACGGGGTGACGCTGGTGCTGGTGGGCGATCTGCCCGCCGAGAGCTTGCGCCAGCTGGCCGCGGGCGTCTCACGCAGCGAGTAGCAGGCAGGCGCGGGTCGTCTACCTGAGCATGCCCCAGCGGCTGATCGGAAACCAGATGAACTCGGCTCGCCCGATCACCGACTGCTCCGGCACCAGACCCCAGTAGCGTCCGTCATAGGAGTTCAGCCGGTTGTCGCCCATCATCAGGTACCAGCCCTTGGGGATGGGCGCCGCAGGGAGCTCACGGAGCTTCGCCATCAAAGCTGTGTCCGACACCTGATACTCCGAGGGCATGTTCATGCCGTAGTTCACGTACTCGGGCGTCATGACCAGGGGCCAGATCTCGCCTTCGTACCGCACCAACTTCCAATCTCCGACCCACATGGGATGCCGACGAGCCTCTTCCTTGGTCACTTCCCGTTTGGCGAGCTCGTGGGCCTGGGCGAACCATTGCACATAGGGCTCCTCGACCGGTTTGCCGTCCCGGTAGAGAACGCCGTCTCGGATCTCGACCACCTGCCCCGGCACACCGACCAGCCGCTTGATGAAGTCGACATCGTCCTGACCTGGAAACTTCGCCTTCTCAGGTGGCTTGAACACCACGATGTCGCCCACTTTGGGCTCACTGTAACGGTAGACCGCCTTGTTCGCCACGATGAAGTCGTGAATCTGCAGCGTGTCCAGCATCGATCCGGTGGGGATTCGGAAGGTCTGGAGGCCGAACGGACGGATCAGCAGGAAAACGAAGATGAGCGCGTACACGATCGCATCGATGGCTTCGTTCGTGAACCGCGCCAGACCGAGGCCGAACCCGCGCCGGTGCGTCGGAACATCCTTCAAGAGGAGATAAAGTCCAACCCGCGCCACCGTGATCGCGGCCACGAACATCACGATCGCGCTGATGGGCGTTCGCGCCAGCTTGTCGATGGTTTCAGCCGCCCCGCCAGGCGGTGCGGCCTGAGCAAGAGCGTTCAGCACTTAACGGCGCTCGCGAATTCGGGCGTCCTTACCCACCTTCGTGCGAAGGTAGTAAAGCTTGGCGCGTCGCACAACGCCATGGCGGAGGATTTCGAACTTTGCGATGTTCGGCGAGTGGACGGGGAAGGTCCTCTCGACTCCGACCCCGTTGCTGATCTTGCGCAGAGTGATGGTTTTCGCAATGCCGCCGTGTTTGACGGCGATGACGAGCCCCTCGAAGATCTGAATACGCTCCTTCCCTGCCTCGCGGACCTTCACATGTGCGCGAACCGTATCGCCGGCCCTGAAGGCGGGGACTTCGGCCTTTTTGCTTTCTTGAACGACACTTTCGAGAATTGCAGCTTTCGACATCTTCGGGCGAATCTCCGGATTCCAGGCACGTCTAAGGGCGCCCGGGCTCTTTGCGAACGAAGGATGATAGCAGATCGACGTCGCGTTTCTCAAGCTCGGCCCGGGCTAACAGGTCCGGGCGTCGGGTCCGCGTCAACTGCAGCGCCTGAGCACGACGCCAGCGCTCGGCGGCGCCATGGTCTCCTTGCGTCAACTCAGGTGGCACTTGCAGCCCTTCCCATTCCGAAGGTCTCGTAAACTGCGGCGCGCTCAGCAGACCATCGTGGTGGCTGTCGATCTGAAGGCTCGCCGGGTCACCAAGCACCCCTGGCACCAGCCGCACCACAGCGTCCGCCATTACGAGCGCAGCTAGTTCGCCCCCGGTCAAGACGTAGTCGCCTATGGTGAGCACGTGCGTCGCCAGTTTGGCTGCCACACGCGCATCGATGCCCTCATAGTGACCGCAGACGAAGACGACGCTCCGACGCCGGCTCAGCTCTCCCGCCATGCGCTGGTCGAACATCTCGCCCGTCGGATCCGTCACGACGATAGCCGCGTCGTCATCGGCCAGAGACCGGATCGCAGCCGCCACTGGCTCCGGCTTCATGAGCATGCCCGGGCCGCCCGCGTAGGGGCGATCGTCGACGGTGCGGTGGGCGTCGAGCGCGAAATCCCGGGGATTGGAGGCGCGGAAACGGACGAGGCTCCGCTCAGAAGCGCGCTTCAGGATGCTGTGTTCGCAGGCGCCCAACACCATCTCGGGGAAAAGGGTGACGAAGCCAACGTGCAACATCCTCCGAGAGTACCGAGCATCGCCTACTGCGGAATGCTCCGTCCATGGGGATCGGTGGCCACATCCTCCAACGCCTCGACGATCTCCCGCTCCCCTGTGCGGTCCAGGAAGTGCTCTCCCCGGTGCGCCCGCTCGTGCACGTCGTCGGCCTCCTTCTTCATCTGTTCGACGTAGAAACTCTCGAGCAGCCGGTGGCGACGCACCAGCTTCTGGGCTTGTTCGACTCCCCGCGCGCTCAAGTGCACTTCGTCCCCGACCGGGTACGCAAGGCCGGCCCTCTTGAGGCGATGAGCCGCTTCCGGACTGAACCAATGCTCTCCCAGAAGTTCCCGCACGGAGGCGGCTGAGCTGGATGCGCCCGATTCGCGGAGGCGGTAGAGCGCGGCCAGCCAATCCTCCTCCTGGATGGCTCGCCTCCTGACCTGCCGGGCTCGAGCCCCGACCAGCAGCCCCCCGGCAGGTGAAAACACGAGCGACGCGCAGTAGCAGATCCCGAGCGCGACCGCAATCATCCCTGCCACTGAAGTGTTCCACCGCACCGCCAGGTAGTAGCCCACAACCGTCGAGAAAACGGCGATAGCGATCGACAGAACGAACATTGGCGCGAGGCGGCGAGTGAGCAGCTGCGCACTTGCCGCGGGTCCGATGAGCATGGCGATCACCAGAATGGAACCGACCGCCTCAAAGGAAGCGACCGTAGCGATGGCGACCATGCTCATGAGTAGGTAGTAGAGCAGCGACGGCCGCTTGCCCAGGGCCTTGGCCAAGGCAGGGTCGAACGCCATGACCAGAAGCTCCTTCCGCAGGACGAAGAGAAAACAGGCGGTGAGCAGAAGCGCTGGTCCAAGCGTCTGCACAGCCTTGGGAACCTCCACCACCTGCCCCGCTATCGCAACCGGGAACGTGTCGAGCGCCACGAACTCGATCAGCCCGTACAGCACACAGCCCGGATCGAGGTCGACCTGGCGGGCGTAGCGGGTGATCAGAATGACGCCCAGGGCAAAGAGCACGGTGAACACCACGCCCATGCTCGCATCATCTCGCACACCGCTGAACCCGGAGATCGCGCGAGTCAGGAACACCGTGGCGAGGCCGGCGACGGCGGCTCCGATGAACATCGGCAGCGGAGCCTTGGTTCCAAAGAAGATGAAGGTGACGACGAGGCCCGGCAAAACCGAGTGGCTGATGGCATCGCCGATCATGCTCACGCGCTGGAGCACCAGCCAGACCCCCAGTAGGGCACACATGACGCTACACAGGCACCCGACTGCGATGGTCCAGAAGGCGGTCTGGGCGTCTACGGAAAGGCCTTGGAGCCAGCCCATCAGCCTGCCTCCGGTCTCACGGGTGCAGGCGCCGTGGCCAACTCGACGCGCTCTCCGGAGCGCGAAACCAGCCCCTCAGTCGCCGCTTTGGCCAGAACGCTATGCGGCAAGCCCTGAAGGTCCAGATACCGCCGAACGTCCTTGACGCTCGCGGGCCCAGCCCTCAGGAGGGAAAGAAGGGCATCCATCCCATGGTGGATGCGGAGCCGACGCAAGCGTGCGAGGTTCGACAGGACGCCGCGGCTGGGGGAGAACAGCGCCGACATGACAAAAAAGCCCGCAGCCACCAGCACGATCATAGGTCCGGACGGAAGCTCCGCATAGGCTGCGCTCAGCCAGACGCCGATGACGGCGCTAACGGCACCTAAGAGTGATGATAGGACCAGCATGGCACGCAGTCCCTTCACCCAGAACCTCGCCGAAACCGGGGGGATGATGGTGAGCGCCGCCACCATCACAACTCCGACCATCGGGAGTCCCACGACCACCGCCAATGCCAGCAGCGCCAGGATCGTAAGGTCCAAGATCGGAATACGCCATCCGAGAGACTGCGCAAAGGCGGAGTCGAAACAGACGAGTTGGAACTCCTTGTACAAGAGAGCGATGAGCACGACCGCAGCTGCCGCCACGCCTGCGGTCAGGGCGACGTCGGACAGCACCATGCCGGCCGTCTTGCCGAAGATGAAGCTGTCGAGTCCCGCGTGGGAGCCGTCCGTCACCGTGTTCTGTATGAAGCGGCTGAGGGCGATGCCGGCGCCAAAAAAGATTGCCAGGATCATCCCCATCGCGGCATCATCTTTGGTCCGCGTGTTTCTGCGGACGTAGGCGAGGACGACCAGACCCACGAGGCCAGTCGCAAGAGCCCCCAGCAGCAAAACCGGTAGTGACTTGATACGGG
>DATLGQ010000294.1:0-2292 GCA_035540435.1 Fimbriimonadaceae bacterium | reverse complement strand
GGAGGGAAGCTTCCTCGCCGGTTACCTCGCGGGCCTGATGACCAAGACCGGCAAACTCGGCTTCGTCGGAGGCATGGAGATCGACCTCATCAAAAAGTTTCTGGCAGGTTATGCGGCTGGGGCGAAGCTGGCGAACCCGTCGGTCCAGATACTACCGGCGAAGTACACCGGCAACTGGAACGACGCCGGCATCGCCAAGGAGGCCGCGCGCGCGCTCTTCTCTCAGGGCGCCGACATCGTCTACCACGCCGCCGGACGGGCTGGTCTGGGCGTCATCGACGCTGCCAAAGACGCCGGAAAGTGGGCGATCGGGGTCGATAGCGATCAAGATCATATCGCCCAGGGCCGGGTGCTGACCTCGATGGTCAAGCGTGTGGACGAAGCAGTCTTTCAAACGATCAAGGACCTGAAGGAAGGCAACTTCTCGGCCGAGACCAAGACCTACGATCTGGCGGCGAACGGGGTGGGCCTGTCCGAAATGAGGTTCACGAAGGAGCAGGTTGGGGAGGAGAACCTCCGCAAACTGGAAGAGGTGAGGGCGAAGATCATCTCTGGCGAGATTCAGGTTCCGGATCGGATGTAGGCCCCGGGAGCTAGAGTCCGATCTCGAGTGAGGCCACCGCGCAGTGCCGATAGCGGGCCGGGTCCAGCGTGCAAAGGCGGTTGACGCCCCACTCCTGCGCAGCCCGCAGTTGCAGCAGGTCTTGAAAGGCTCGGCCGGATAGGTGGGCCTCTACTGCCTTGTCCAGCGACGCCAGGTAGTCCTGGGGGTCCAGCGCGAGCACGACGAAGCGCTCGGCTGCCCTTGAGATCGCCTTTCGAGCCAGCGCAGGTGGAATCCGCGGCACGAACGCGGTGCTGGTGAGCACTTCGAACAGTTCTGCGAGAGAGTTCTGGGAGATGGCTACCTGCGCCTCACGCAGCGCGTCGCTGTTTAGCAGATCGGTAACGTCCCGGTGATTGGGATGAATCGCCAGGTGAGCGGCCAGCAGCACCGTGGAGTCCAGGAGAACCTTGGCCGGCCGGCCATTCGCGAGCCTCTTGGGCCGGTACCGCAGCCACTCGGCCTGCCGCTCGGCCACCTCGAGCCGACCGTGGAACACGAAGAGCCCGGCCTCTCCGAGCTCTGCGGCAACCGAGTCTTCCGCCGGCGTCACCAGCAGACCCGAGGGCTGCTCATGGAAGCGAACTTCGGAGCCTGGCTGTAGCCCCAGCCGGTTGCGGATCGCCCTGGGAATCAGCACCCTGCCGAACTGATCGATCTTCGGAGTCATGATCTTTGCAACTTTATCATTGGCAGATGAATTCGGCAACTGCGCCCCCGACTTGCCAAATCTCGCCCCGGGGATACACTCCGCATCATGGCGCTCAACAAGAAGACGGTTCGCGATATCGATGTGCACGGCAAGAGGGTGCTCGTGCGATGCGACTTCAACGTGCCTCTCGAGGAAGGAGTCATCTCGGACGACCGACGCATCACCGAGTCGCTTCCAACGATCCGTTATCTGCTCGATCACGGTGCGGCGGTGATTTTGGCCAGTCACTTGGGGCGGCCGAAGGGCGGCGCCAGCCCAGAGTTCTCTCTCGGGCCAGTCGCGAAACGCCTGTCAGAGCTTCTGGGGCTCGAGGTCGCGCTCGCCCCGGATTGCGTAGGCGAGGAAGTTCGAGTGATGTCCCACGCGCTCGCCCCTGGCCAGGTTCTGCTCCTTGAAAATGTCCGCTTTCACCCAGAGGAGGAGGCGAACGACCCCGCCTTTGCCGCCGAGCTGGCCTCTGTGGCCGAACTGTTCGTCAACGACGCGTTCGGCACCGCGCATCGCGCCCATGCCTCGACCGAAGGTGTCGCCCGTTACCTGCCGGCAGTGGCCGGATTCCTGATCGAGAAGGAGCTGAAGTTCCTGGGAGAGGCGTTGGAGAGCCCCCGCCGCCCCTTCGTCGCGATCCTCGGCGGCGCCAAGGTCAAGGATAAGATCGGAGTGATCGAGAGCCTGCTCCCAAAGGTCGACGCCCTGCTGATCGGCGGCGGAATGGCCTACACCTTCCTCAAGGCCAAAGGCTACGAGATCGGCAAGTCGCTCCTGGACGAGAGCAATCTGGAATTCGCCCGACGCGCTGTAGACAGTCCGAAGATCCACCTGCCCGAGGACACGGTCGCCGCTCATGAGTTGACTGAAGACGCGCCCAACCGGGTGGTGCCGGCGTCGGCCATTCCCGCCGACCAGATGGGGGCGGATATCGGGCCCGCCACGATCGACGCGTTCCGCAAGATCATCGCCTCGGCCGGCACGGTGG
>DATLGQ010000293.1:0-4954 GCA_035540435.1 Fimbriimonadaceae bacterium | reverse complement strand
TTGATGAGCGGCCGGTCGTCGAGCGGTTGGTCATCGGGTCCGCGCCCGCCGTGCTGGTAGACCTCGTTGAGCTGCGTCGGCTGCCCATCCTGATCCGGGTACTCGTTGAGCGCCCGGCGGTGCGGGTACTTGCGCTGCTGCTCCGTGGCGTAGGTCGTGACACCCCCGGCGATCGACTTCAAATTGGCCGCGCTGACGGTGAGCTGTGCTTGGTAGATCGCCCGGTCCATGGCTGGCGTCAGCATGGCCAGGAGCACCACCAATATGGTGATGACCACCAGGAGTTCCACGAGGGTGAAGGCCGCTCGGTTGTTCATCTTGCTCTCTCCGGGAGGGGAGTATCACCTTACTTTCAGACCAACCGTAGGTCAAACGGAAAGTCCCGCGACCTATTGACGGCGCCCGTGCAACGCGTGTAGGCTCATGCCATCCCCGGAGCCTTCCATGCGTGCCGCCTTTACTCTGGTCGAACTCCTCGTGGTTGTCACGATTTTGGTCCTCCTGCTGGCGATGCTGATCCCGGCAGTCGACCAGGCGATCTACCAGGCGGAACTGACGGTTTGCGGAGCCAACCAGCACGGAATCGGTGTGGCCGTCAGCGGGTACGCTTTCGAGCACAAGCGGTCCTATCCCTATCGTCCGGGTGTCCATTACAACGACTGGAGCTGGCGCGAGACTTCGATCCAGCACGTGGCGCCGTTCGGGGATAACGATGACAGACCGATTCTGCGGCCATACTTGAGCATCAACGACAACCTGAATTGCCCGTTGAACAAGTGGATTGATCTCGACGCTTCGAACGCGAACACCGAATGCGCCTATCAGCTCTGGTTCGGCTTCCAGTTTCGCCGAAACAACAACAAGGACCCTGGAATGTTCAAGGTCGGCGATCGACTGACATGGATGGATGGTGGGCGAGTTTCGCGTTTCAATCTGCTGTCGTCGGATATGGACAACATTCTTGGGAATAACGTCCTGGGCACGCACCCGGACAAGGCGCAATTACTGGCCCCGGAGTGGACATTCAACAGCGACCTGGGCGTGGGCGTGGGTGTCTTTACCATCAGCCGGTGGCACAACCCCGGTAGCAGGTCGGAGCGGGGTCGGGTCGATCGCAACTTTCTTTACGCGGATTTGTCAGTGATGCGGATGATCGACATCACCATCGAGGAAGCTCGCCAGGAGCATCGCGGCCTGCTACGCGCCCCCATCCAGACCACCGTCGGCAATGCGGCGGTACAGTTCACGACTTTGCCCGGCGAATAGCCGAAGGGCTCTCGCGCCCCAACAGTGTATGGAGGCACGTGCCGGAACGGAACACGAAGTCAGACGTTCCACTCCTTCCGAAGCAAGAGGACGAGCGGAGCGGGTGATATCGGAGAGAGCCATAGGGACATTCCTGATCCCGCGGAGCGTCTCGATCCGTTATGCTCCGCCACCGGATTTTCGGCGCCCATGCGCAGCCGGCAGTAGGGTGTCCGTACACGAAAAAAGGCTTGAAGGGTGGCCCGGCGATGTTGGTACGTCAGTTACTCGAAGGTCTAGCGGGCGGGCCTTTGGATAGCGCGGCGCATCCAGAGGCCGATGGGGAAAGCCGATCCGTGGCCGAGGGAGCTCCGAGCGCCAATGTTGTGAGCGCCAACAGCCTTCCGCGCTACAAATGGACTGTCGACGCGCTAAGCTGTTTCCTCGATGTGATTCCCGAGGCGCTGCTCGCTGTAGATGGCAAAGGTTTGATCCTGCGTGCCAATGCTCGAATCGAACAGGTTTTCGGCTTTGCTCGCGGTGACCTGTTGGGTCGGAGTATCGGCACGCTGCTCGTGTTGGATGACGGGAAGGAGCAATGGAAGAGGTTGAGGTCGCAAAACGGCGAGGTGCGGGAACTCCTTGCGATGCGAAAGGACGGAAGCCGGTTCTCCGTCGAGGTCGCAATCGACAAATGTGACGTCGAAGGCGACGAAATTTTTGCGCTCGTGATACGCGATGTTTCCCAGCGGCGGAAATGGGAAAGGCGCTACCGGCTACTGGTGGAAGAAATTCCCGCCGTCACCTTTTTGGCCTCGCTGGAGGGCGATGTCAACGAACTCTACGTGAGCCCGCAGATCGAGTCGTTGCTCGGGTTCACCCAGCAGCAGTGGCTGGAGGACCCTCTGCTCTGGTTTCGTCAGTTGCACCCGGAGGATGCAAACCGCTGGCAGGACGAGTTCGCGCTGACGGTGGCCTCGGGCAAACCTTTCAAGTCAGTCTACCGCTTCATTTCAAAGGACGGACATACGGTCTGGGTTCACGGGGAAGCCCGCGTAGTGCGAGATGAGGCTGGCCGCCCGCTGTTCCTGCAGGGCATCGCATTCGATATTACCGAGCGCAAGAAGGCCGAAGAGCTGCTCCAGCGATCCAGGGAGGAACTTGAAAATCTCGTCCAACAGCGGACGGCAGAGCTGGAACGGGCCAACCAGGTGCTGGCGGAAGACATCGCCCGCCGGCAGGACCTGGAGCTTCAACTGGCAGAGGTCAACGCGGCCTTGGAGCGCAAGGTGCACGAACGCACCGTGGAACTCGAGCGTCAGGCTGACCAGCTCCGCCACCTTGCGGCCCAGTTGACGGAGGCGGAGCAACTCGAGCGCCGACGGTTGGCCCGCCTCATGCACGACCACCTGCAGCAGTTGCTCGTGGCCGCAAAGCTCCGCATCGACATCATGCGCGGTTTCCCGGAAGGCGCCAAGCTCAGCGAGGCTGTCAGTGAAGCCAGTGGCATTCTCAGTGAAGCACTTGAAGCCACGAGAACCCTGACGGCCGAGCTGGTCCCTCCGGTCCTCTATGAGCATGGCCTCTCCTTGGCCCTTGAATGGCTCGCAGAACGTATGCGTCGACAGCAGGGGCTGACGATCACGATCGATGCGGATCCCAAAGCAGATCCGAGGAGCGACCAAGTCAAGGCGCTGCTTTTTGAGTCCGCCAGAGAGCTCCTGTTCAATGTGGCAAAATACTCGTCCACCAAAACCGGACACGTGAAGCTTGAGCTGACCCCCCAGGCGGAGAGCCGACTCATCGTCATGGACGACGGACCGGGTTTCGACCCGGCTCTCATCGACGCCCGCCGCAGTGCCGCAGGCGGGTTCGGCCTTTTCAGCATCCGCGAGCGACTCAGGGCGCTCGGTGGGTCCTTTATTGTGGACTCAGTCGTTGGCGGGCGAACTCGAATCGAGTTGCGCATGCCCGCGAGTGCTCAGGCGGCCGAGTCACCGCAAACCGACGTGTTGGAGAATTTCGACTCGATCGCCGCTCCTCCTCCCGCCGAAAGGAAGCGATCATCACGAGGGACGATCCGGGTGCTCCTCGTAGACGACCACAAGATCGTTCGCGAGGGAGTGGCGAACCTCCTCCGCGAGGTTCAGGCGATCGAGGTGATCGACCAGGCTGCGGATGGCGTCGAAGCGGTGCAGAAGGTTCGACAGCTACGCCCCGATGTCGTGGTGATGGACCTGAACATGCCGCGGATGAGTGGAGGCGACGCGTTACGGGTGATCAAGGGCGAGTTTCCCGAGACGCATGTCATCTGCCTATCCATGCAGCCGCAGGAGCACGTTGGCCAAGCTATGCTCGAAGCTGGCGCTACCGCGTACCTCAATAAGGACGGTGACCCGGAGGCGCTGATCAATACCATCGTCGGCTGCATGGTCGAGTAAAAGCACCCCCACGCGCGCGGAAGCGTGCCTATTCATCGCCGCCAGGCCGTCGTTCGGGCAACGCAACCCAGAAGGTGGCCCCTTGTCCCGGCTGGGACTCGACCCATGCCCGCCCCGAGTGTAGTTCGGCAACTTTGCTGACGATCGCCAAGCCTACACCAGAGCCCTCCTTCCTGGCGTCGAGCCGCTGAAACAAGCCGAAGACTTTCTTGTGAAACTCTGGTGCGATTCCTGGCCCGGCATCGCGAACAAAGTAGCGGATCTCGCCTGGCAACTGCTGGCCGCCAACCCAGACCCGGGCCTCGGCGTCCGAACAGCCGTATTTGAGTGCGTTACTCAGAAGATTCTCGAAAAGGCTCGCGAGCCGGTCGGAGTCTGCCCAGAGGTTCGGCATGTCCGGCTGAATCTCCACCACGGCGCCCGCCGACCTGATCGTGTCGGACATCTCCTCGACCAGTTGGCGCACCAACGCCCCCACATCCACCAGGCGGAGTTCGGAGCTGATGCGCCCGATCCGGCTCAGTTCGAGTAGGTCCTCGATGGCAATGCGCATCTTTCCCACCGCATGTCGAATGCGGTTCAGGTCTTCGCGCAATTCCTCGTAGCGACCCTCGGCCAGATCCTGGGCGGCAAGCCCGGCAAAATTGTCGCACGTCACCAATGGTGATTTGAGGTCGTGAGACACCGCATAGACGAATTGCTCGATCTCCTCGCTCTTTTGGCGTAGCTGCTCGTTCGCTTTTCTGAGCGTCTCTTCGACTTGCTCGCGCTTTGCTATATCAGCCCGGAGTTCAGCAGTCCGCTGTTCGACAAGCCGCTCAAGCTCCTCGCGCGAGCGACGAAGGACCTGCTCGGCCTCGATCCGTTCCGTAATGTCAAACGCGATCCCCTGCAGGAAAAGCGGCCGGCCCTGCGCATCTCGCACCACTTTCGCTTCGCCGTGTACCCAGACGGTGCGGCCGTCCTTCGCCATGAAACGATAGTTGGAACGGAACGCTTCGCCCGTCACCAGCGTCTTGGCGAACTCCTCATGCCAGCGGGCCATATCCTCGGGATGTAGCTGACGGAACCAGAGCACAGGATCTTCCAGCCATTCGCGCTGCGTGAAGCCAAGCAGAGCTTCGATCTGTGGGCTGACGTAAAGCTCATTGGCACCGCCTTCGAGCGAGGCGAAGAAGGTGACAGCGGGAATTTCTTCGATCAGTGTGCGATATCTCTGTTCGAGCCGGACCTTATCAGCCCCCGACTGAGGTTCGGCCGCCGGCGTG
>DATLGQ010000292.1:0-3760 GCA_035540435.1 Fimbriimonadaceae bacterium | reverse complement strand
TGCCAGGGTGCTACCCACCTCCAAAACGAGTTGGTAGCTCGAGCTCCCGAAGAGCGACCCGCTGAAGGTCAGTGTCTCGTTACCCGGGTTGGCGGACGTCTGAGCCGTCGCTGCCAGGTACGACCCGCGCGTAGCCACCTGGGTGATCTCGATGTCGTAAGGGGTGGCGCCCGGACGGCTGCGGTTCGTGCTCGAGATGTACTGCAGCGTGTTGTTGGAGCCGACCCCGACGGCGCGAAACAGGGTGCTGACCGAGTTTGGATCGGTCGAGAGCGCCTGCGTCAGCTTCGCCTCATCCAGAGTGAGCTTCCCGCTCTCGTCGAAATCGAACCCGACCTGGGTCAGGTTCGTGAAGGCCCCGCCACTGTGCACCGTATTGAAGAGGATGGTGCTCAGTTCGGACTCCACCTGCCGCACCGACGACTCGCCAAACAGCGGCCCGGACTGGAACGTGTCCTTGTTGAAGGAACTGTTGGTCTTGATGAAGTCGACGGTCGCGTTGTAGGCGTCCATGAACGCCTTGACCTTCTTGACGATGTCGGCGTCGTCGCGGGAGAGGGTGAGGGTCGAAGCCGGAGGGCTGGTCTCGTCAGCCCGAAGCAGCGTGATCGTCGCGCCCGGTATCACGCTGGTAATGGTGTTCGTTTCGCTCGTGAGGGGGATATCGTCCAGGCTATAGGTAGCATCCTGCGCCACAAGGATTTCGCTGCCGGCGGCCTGCTGATAGATGCCCAGGGTCTGCAGGATGTTCTGATCGTCGATCAAGGTGGGCTGCGTCACTCCCGTGATCTCGAGGCGGTGGGTTGTAACGCCGTCCTTTACGATACTGGCGACGCTGGCCGTCGCGCCCGAGCCGCTGGTGTTGATCCGGTTCGAGATGTCCTGGAGCGAGTCGGCGTTGAGGTCGATGGCGATGCCGACGCCGTTCACCGTGATGGTGCCTGACGGCAGGGCGCTCGCTCCCATTGCCGAGGCCGCCGAGGCCGTCGAGGACGAAAGACCGTAGCCTGCAAAGCCCCCAGTGATGGGAAGGCGTGCTTGTACACTGCCAGAGAGGACGCCCAAGGAGGCGAGGACCGATCCGGTCGCGTCCGCCATCTGTATCGAATTGGCCGCGCCCGTCCTTGAAGCACTGATCGTCAGGTAGGCGTTGTTGTCCCCGCCATTGATCACGCTTGCCGTGACTCCCGCACCGGCGCCGTTGATTTTCTGGGCGATGTTCGTCAGGGTGTCGCTGGCTTCGACGGAGATCGCCTTGCCATTGAGGACGAAGGTGCCTGCTTGGCCGAGGGCGACGGTGGTGCCCACTTGGGCCTCGCTCGCGACCTTTTGCGCTTGCGCGAGCTTGGACACCTTGAGGGCGTAGGTGCCGGCGCCGGCGCTGCTGGTGGCGGTGATAGTTGCGACGTCGGCCGCAGACGATGCCGCCTGCATGGGGTTGAAGGCCGTCGCGCTGTTGAGGGCGCCTGCCGCCGTTGCGAGCGCGGTCAGCCGCGACTTGAACTGATTGAGCACGCCCATCCGGCTCGTGAGCTGAGCCTGCTGCTGCTGCAAGCGCGTGATAGGGATGGCCTCGAGCTGGATGAGGCGCTGCACCATCGTGTCGGTGTCGATGCCGCTACTCAGACCGCTGAACGTGATGCCGGACAGGCTGCCGCCAATACTCATGTCAAACCCTCGGCCCCACCCACTCTTATCGGCAACTTCGCTTGGAAGCTGAAGGCCCTCAGGCGGTCACAGCCACAGCGCGGGGCAATCGATGCTCTTTTCAGGGGGCGATCATCCCGAAGAGCTCGCTGGCATGGCGGAGCGCGTCCTCCATCTTGAGCTTCAGGGCTTCGGGCTCGTCCTCGTTCCACGCCAGCCACGCTTCCACGGCCGGATCCATGAGCGGGGGAGCCCCGGGCTGCTGCCCGTGGGGCAGGGAGCTAGCCAGCCGGTCCGCGGCATGAACCGCATACAGCGCGGGCGTCGGTGCACCGGCGAAGGGGCCTTCGTGCCGCGAGATCAGGAGAGTAAGGGGCTCCGGGTAACGCCAATGAATGGCCAGCTCTTGACCGACCTCCTGATGGTCCATCCCCAAGAGCGACAGCTCGGCCTCGTTCATCGGCAACCCTTGGGCTTCGGCGAAGTACACCACTTCCTGATAGGTGTCCGTGAAGTTGCAGAACAGAAACAGCTTCCCCACGTCGTGAAGCATCCCACCGATGTAAGCCAGCTCAACGTCCCGTGAATCGAGGTGCTGCTGCCGGGCAATCGCTTGTGCCCCGGACGCGGTAGCCATCCCATGCAGCCAAAAAGCCTTGAGGATCTCCCGCTGCCTCGGCGTGCGAGCCTTCACCATGCTCAGGGCGCTGATGCTCAGGACGAGATTGCGGACCTGGTGGAGCCCGAGGATCACGATCGCTTGGCTCAAGCTGGACACTTGGCCGGGAAGGCCGTAGTAGGCGGAGTTGACTACCCGGAGGATTTTTGCCACGAGCGCTTGGTCGTTCCGCGCCAGTGCCTCGATCTGATTGGCGGTCGCGGTTTCCCTGTCAGCCTCCGTGAGGATCTTGTTGACGACATCCGGGAGAGCCGGCAGGTCCTGTAAGGCGCCCAGAATGCAGCGACGAATGTTGGGTTGTTGCCCCATCGAGAGTGCCATAGGATCCCTTTTCCTCTTCCCTGCCGCGAGCCTATGGCTGACGGCCTAGAGTTAATCTTCGGCAGCGAGCCGGTTGAACCTCAACCCGATCCCCTACCGGGCGATCAACACTCCTGCCGCCGGCCTGCCTACCCTCCACCGTCTCCGGCCTACTGGCGCCCGGTATCATCAAGCCCTCGATGGAACCCGCTTCCGAGCAGATGTCCTACCGGGAGGCCGTCGAGTTCATCTCCTCCCTCCAGTCCAAAGGCTGGCGGCTGGGTCTCGACCGGATGCAGGAGTTTGCCCGGCGCATCGGCGTGAGCGACGCCCTAGGCGCTCCCGGGGGGCCCCAGTTCATCCATGTCGCCGGCACGAACGGCAAGGGCAGCGTCACCGCCTTCTTGCAGCATATGCTGATGGCCGGCGACTGGCGGACAGGCGCCTTTTTCAGCCCCTATGTCTACAATCTGCGTGAGCGGATCCAATTCGCCGATAACCTGATCCCCGAGGAAGCCCTGGTCAAGCTGACTTCCCAGCTCAAGCCGCTCGCACTGGCTATGGAGGCGACCGAGCTGGGGGGCCCTACCGAGTTTGAGTTCAAGCTCGGCCTCGGCTTGCTCTACTGGAAGCTGCTGGAGTGCCAGTGGGTAGCACTCGAAGTGGGCCTTGGTGGCCGACTGGACGCGACCAACATCGTCAGTCCCCGGTGCAGCGTGATCGTCAGCATCGGCCTCGACCACACCCAGATCCTTGGAAGCACCTACGCTCGCATTGCCCGGGAGAAGGCGGGCATCATCAAGCCCGGCGTACCGGTGGTCGTCGGCGAGCTTCCGCCTGAAGCGATGGACGTGGTCCAGGGCGTGGCGGGCGAGCTCGAATCTCCTCTGCTGCGCTTTGGGCATGAGTTCATCCTTCAGTCGGCCAACGGCGCCCATCGGGTATCCACGGCAAGAGGAGTCTACGACGAACTGCGTTGCCCGCTCATCGGCCTCTACATGCCCCACAACATGGCCGTGGCCATCGCCGCGCTGGAGGCCTCCGGCGCGATTCGTCCCGACACCGGCGTCTCGGACGTCGCCGCCGGCGTCTCGGACGTCGCCGCCGGCGTCGCCGCCACCAAGATCCCGGGGA
>DATLGQ010000291.1:0-14082 GCA_035540435.1 Fimbriimonadaceae bacterium | reverse complement strand
AACACGAACAGCCCTGGGTTGACGCGCACCTCGTCCACGTGCTTGGCGGCCTCGACCGCGATGGCGGTGCCCTGGTGGTGCACGTCTGCCGTCAGAGGCACCGGGCGGTATTGCTCGATGACCTTTGCCCGGATCTCGCCCATGAGCGCGGCGTCGCGCAGGGAGGGGGTGGTGACGCGCACGAGCTCGCATCCGGCCTTGTGCAGCGCGATGATCTGCTCTACGCAGGCTTGGACGTTGTGGGTTTCCTCGGTGATCATGGACTGGACGAGGATGGGGTGGGCGCCGCCGATCCAGACGTCTCCGACGCGGATGGCGCGGGTCTTGCGGCGTGGGTACGTGACCTGAGGGTTCATGGACGGTTGTTCCTACGCCTCCATTGTGGCTCGCCGCTGTCACGCCCAAGCGCTCTCCGCGCGCTCAGTTGCGACTTTGGGCGCGGGCGGGATCGTTGGCGTTCTTGGCGCGCGCGAGGTTGATGGTGAAGGAGAAGCGGGCGCCCTTGCCGACCGCTCCGGTGGCCCAGATCGTGCCGCCGTGGCGCTCGACGATCCGCTTGACGTTGGAGAGCCCGATGCCGGTGCCGGGGTAGTCCTTCTGGCCGTGGAGTCGCTCGAACGGCACGAAGAGCTTGTGGGCGAAGGCGGGATCGAAGCCGATGCCGTTGTCTTCGAGGACGTAGACCTTCTCGCCGTCCTGGCGCTCGCTGCGGAAGGAGATGACGGTGTGCGGGTTCTTGGAGGTGAACTTCCAGGCGTTCTCGAAGAGGTTTTCGATCACGATGGTCATGAGCTGCCGGTCCGCGACCTCGGTCATGCCCTCGCGAATCTCGAAGGTGGCGTTGCGCGAGGGGTCCCGTTTGCGGAGTTCGGCGGCGAAGGCGGTGGCGATGGCCGTGAGATCGAGGGTCTCTGGCGTCAGATCGGTCTTGGCCAGTCGAGCGAACTTGAGCAGGTCGTCGATGAGCTGGGCCATGCGTTGGCTGGCGGAGAGGATTCGGGCCAGGGAGTCCTTGCCTTCGTCGTCGAGGATCTTGCCGTACTCCTCCTGAAGGATGCGGCTGTAGCTTGAAATGCTGCGCAAGGGGGCGCGGAGGTCGTGGCTCACGGAGTAGGAGAACGCTTCCAGTTCTTCGTTGGCGTGTCGCAGTTCCTCCGTGCGGGCGATCACACGGGCCTCCAGGTCCTCGTTGAGGCGCTTGATCTCCTCCTCGTTGAGCTTGCGGTCGGTGATATCGATGGAGGAGCCGACGAATCCGAGGAAGGTGCCATCGGCTTGGAAGCGGGGTACGCCGGTGTCGAAGACCCACCGATACATGCCATCGTGCCGCCTCAGGCGATACTCGATCATCAGCTTTCGCCGGGCCTGGAAGCTCTCCTCATAGAGGTCTTTGCATCGACTGCGATCCTCCGGGTGGACGGTTTCCAACCAGCCGTCGCCGAAGGCTTGCTCGCTTGTAGCGCCGGTGAAATCCAGCCAAGGCTTGTTGAAGTAGGTGCGCCGGCCGTCCTTGTCCGACATCCAGATCAGAACGGGCGCATGGTCGGCCATGGACCGGAAGACCTCTTGGCTCTCGCGCAGGGCGAGTTCGGTCTTTCTACGTTCGACGACCTCCTGCCTGGCCGCCCGGAACAGGCGCGCGTTCTCCACGGCGAGGGCAGCTCGCGCGGCCAGCGATTCCGCCAGCCGCAGGTCATCCTCGCCGTAGTGGTGGTGAGGGTCCGTGGATACATAAGTGATCGCGCCGACCACCCGCTCCGGGGTCACCATCGGCACGATCATGGCGGATACGAAGCCGATCTGGCGCAGCATCTGAAGCTGCTCTTCGTCCACTGCCCGCTCGACCAGAAGCTCGTCGGGCACCTGGGGGTAGAGCTCGGACTTGCCGGTCCGGATGACGGCCGGAACGCCGTGGGGCGCGTTTTCGTCGGGCGGGTATCGCTCTTGCAGTTCGAGAGCCCACTTGACCTTCTCGGGATCGACGTGCTCGACGGCGAGCCGTCGGCGGGTGCCGTCGGTGTCGACGATATCGATCGCGCACCAGTCGGCCACCTTTGGAACGGCCAGCTTGGCGACCGAACGCAGCGTCGTCTCGTAGTCCAGGCTTTGAGCCAAAACCTCGCCAGCCTCGGACAAGAAGTTCTGGGCTTCTTCGAGGTGCCTGCGTTCGCTCAAGTCGGAGACGAGCGCGGCGACGCCCGCCACGCTGCCATCCTCGCGCAGGTCGGGAACGTAGGTAGCCCGGATGTAGCGCGGGCCGGTGGAGTAGAGGACCCAAGCTTCGTACTCGACGCGCCGACCCGTGAAAGCCTGTTCGAGGTAAGGCCGCACGACTTCGTATGCCTGCTGGCCCAAGACCTCAGAAAGATGCTTTCCCACGAGAAGCTCTTCCGGTCGCTCGAACCACTCCTGATACTGCCGGTTGCAGAAGACGTAGCGGTGCTGAGGGTCGATGTACGATATGAGTGCCGGGAGGGCTTCTGCCAGCAGCCGAAGGCGGACGTCGGTGCTCTGGAGGTCGGCCAACGCGCGCTGCAGCTCGGCGCTGGTGTGCTGGGCCTTTTCTTCGAGTGCAACCCGCTCGACGTGAGCGGCTCGCCTCTCCTCGAGCCGGGCGGTTTCGATCTCCATCTTCTTGCGTTCCCGGCCGGCAAGGTCCAGCCGTGCTCGAAGAGCGCCCACCGCCAAAGCGGCGATCGGCATGGCCACGGCCAGCACGATCAGGGTCTCGAGCGAGCGGCGATCGTATTGAAACGGTTGTCCCCGCTCAGACAGGACCACGCCTGCATAGGCCAGGCACAAAGCGGCGCATAACAAGCCGGCCCGCCGCCCAAACAGCGCGGCCGCCGCAACGACTCCCAGGAGCAGGAAGGGAGCGATATTGCCGAAGTGGAACACGGTCGAATGCAGCGCTTCGATCAGCGCGATCGCAAGCACCGCGACCAACAATCCCGCGACCGGCCTGCTGGAAGTCTTTGACTCGACGCGAGCCTCTCCGTCTGGTTTGCGCATGACAGCGGTCACGACAGCAGCACAAGAGCAACCGCCTGTGTCATTAAGAGACGGTTGGGACGAGGCATCATGTCCTCAAATTTTGGGACTTGGCGATTGGGGCGCGCCGGGCTCTACGTCCGGCGCCCACGTCAAATGAAGCCGCTGTCCGCAGCCGGCTATCCGTCAGCCCTCACCCCTACCCACGGCCCATCGGGGATACTGGGACGGGGAGCAGACACCCAACGGAGGGATTTGTGAAGCAATACACCGCCGACAAGATTCGCAACGTGGCCATTGTAGGGCACGGCGGCTCCGGCAAGACGATGCTGGTCGAACACATGCTCTACACGGCTGGAGCGATCGAGCGAGTCGGCTCGGTCGACGCCGGCAATACCCAGAGCGACTTCGACCCGCTGGAGATTCGCCGTAAGATCAGCATTAGCGCGAGCATCGTCCCGCTCGAGTGGCACGACCACAAGATCAACCTCATCGACGTGCCCGGCTATCCTGACTTCATCGGCGACTTGCACGCCGTCGCGAGAGTCGTCGAGTCGATGATCATCGTGTGTGAAGCCAAGGCGGATATCGACGTCGGTTTCGAGCTGGCTTGGGAGGTGGCGGAGCAGCATGGGTTGGCCACCTGCATCTTCGTGAACAAGCTGGAACGCGACAACGCCGACTACCAGGGGCTGATGAACACTTTGCACGAGCGCTACGGCCGCAAGATCGTCAGCACCCAGATTCCGATCGGACACCAGGCTGCCTTCAGCGGAGTGCTCGACCTGCTGAACATGAAGGTTTACAAGGGCAAGGACCGGGGGGTCGAGGTCGAGGACGTGCCGTCAGGCTACGCCGCCGAGGCCGAGGAGCGTCGCGAGAAGATGATGGACGCGGCCGCCGAGGGCGACGACGAGTTGGCGATGAAGTATCTGGAAGGCGAAGCCCTCAGCGAGCAGGAGGTCGAGCACGGGCTGATGGTCGGCATCGAGAGCGGCCGCGTGGTGCCGGTGCTTCTCGGCTCCGCTTCAAGCGGCATCGGGGTGGCGCCGCTGTTGGACCGAATCTGCGGGGAGCTCCCGTCACCGGTGGACGCCTTCGAGATTCGCAAGCATGGCGATTATGCTCCAGACCCCGACGGGCCCCTGGCGGCGTTCGTGTTCAAGACGACCGCGGACCCCTACGTGGGAAAGATCAACTTCGTGCGGGTGTTCAGCGGCACCCTCAAGCACGACATGCACGTGCTGAACGTTAATCGCGAGAAGGACGAGCGCCTGCACAACCTCTTCATGGCGCACGGCAAGGGGCAAGAGGTGGTCCAGACCGTGGTGGCAGGCGACATCTGCGCGCTCGCCAAGCTGCAGGACACCCACACCGGCGATACGCTCACTACCGCAAAGGACCGCATCCAGCTGCCCGGCATCGACTTCCCCGAGCCGATCTACCGGATTGCCGTCAGGCCCGTCGCCAAATCTGACGAGGACAAGCTGGGCGGGGCCATCACGCGGCTTCTCGAGGAGGATCCGACCTTCCGATATAGCCGCGATGCGACTGCCCACCAAGAGATCCTGGAGGGCATGGGCGACATCCACCTCGACACGGTCATCGAGAAGCTGAAGTCCAAGTTCGGCGTCAACGTCAGCGTCGAGGATGCGCGGGTCCCCTACAAGGAGACCATCCGTGGTTCGGCCAAGGCTCAGGGGCGGCACAAGCGCCAGACCGGCGGCAAGGGGCAGTTCGGTGACTGCTGGATCGAGTTGAGCGCGCTTGATCGCGGATCCGGATTTCAGTTTGAGAACAAGGTGGTCGGAGGTGCGATCCCCAAGAACTTCATCCCGGCAATCGAGAAAGGGATCCGCGAGACGATGGAGAAGGGATTCCTCGCCGGCTATGAGGTCGTCGACGTGAGAGCGACCGTCTACGACGGCTCGTATCACGACGTCGACTCGAGCGAGATGGCGTTTAAGACAGCGGGTTCACTCGCTTTCAAGGCGGCTGCGGAGAAGGCCAACCCGGTGATTCTGGAGCCCGTGCTGAACCTCGAGGTCGACGTACCGGACGATTCGGTGGGGGATGTCGTTGGGGACCTGAACGGGCGGCGCGGCCGCCTTCAGGGCATGGATCCGATCGCACCCGGCAAGACGCGGGTGAAGGCGTCGGTGCCCATGGCGACCATGATGCGCTACGCGTTGGACCTGCGCTCGATCACCAAGGGTCGGGGCCGGTTCAGGCAGTCCCTCTCCCATTACGAGGAACTGCCGCACAACGAGCAGCAGCACCTGATCGAGGAGTTCCAAAAGCACAAGAAGGAAGCCGAGGATCACTAGAGCTCGGCATCGGACGCCTCCTCCTGCTGGAGGGGGCGTTTGCTCCTGAGCATGCCGTACACGATGGGGCCGCTCAAGATGAGGGCGAGTACCGGGAGCTGGTCCTGCCACCCTTCTGCCGGGTCCATCCAAGACGCCCAAAAGGCGACGGCGCTCACCAATATGGGAGCGATCACGACCAGCAAGACGCCTGGCAGGCCGCCTGGAATGCGGTAAGGGCGTGGCAGGTTTGGCTCCTTGATGCGCAGTACGAGCAGCGCCGCCAGCTCTGGTAAGAGCGAGAGCACATAGAGTGTCACGTTCAGCTCAACCAACTCAGCGAAGGAGAAATAGGTGGTGAGTCCGAGGTAGATGAGGGCGCAGAAGATGATGGAAACGTGCGGCGTGCCAAAGCGCGGGTGGGTGCGCAGCAGCGGGCTAGGGAAGTAGCCGTCTTCGGCCAGCACGAACGGTACCCTCGAGGCGCCCAGCACCGCCGTCACGAAGAGGGCGATGGGTGAGGCGAGGGCAGCCAGGCTCACCCAATTCCCAAGCCAGTCTCCGCCGATCGCCTGGGCGATGAGGGGCCAGGCGCCTTCTTCCCACAGTTGGTAGTCGGGGAAGAAGCGCAGCCCTGCCAAGACGGGGAGGATGTAGGCAAGGCTCACGATTGGGATCGTGATGAGGAGCGCTCTCGGGAACGTGCGCTCGGGCCGTTCCACCTCCTCCGTGACGGTCGAGAGCGTGTCCCAGCCGAGGTAGTTCCACATCACGATGTACATGCCGGCGGCGAAGGCGCCGATCGTGTCGGTGTCGGGGGCCACGAAGTGCTGGATTTGGGGCAACGGTTGCGGCCACCCCCGCACGAAGGCGATGAGGACCATGGCGGCGAACGGCGCCATGACGAACAGGCCCAGGAAGACGGAGGCTCTCCCGACGAGCTTGATGCCGCGGATGTTCAGCCAGGAGAAGAATCCGATCATGAGCGCCGCGATCAGCAGCCGGAGCAGCACGCCGGTGGGGGTGTCCGAGGCCAGGAGATCGGAGCCGGTCCACATCTTCAGCACTGCCGCCGTGTAGGAGGTGAAGAGCACCGGGTAAATGGCCGCATCGGCCATCGAGTAGAGCCAAGTCCACCAGCCGCACTGAAAGCCCCAGAACTTGCCTAGAGCGCGCTTCGACCAAGCGTAGTAGCCGCCTTCCTCGGGAATGGCTGAGGTGAGCTCAGCCGTCATGAGGGCTACTGGCCACGCCCAGAGAAGGGGCAGCACCAGGACGAGCAGGAGAGCCATGCCCGGACCAGCCTCTTTGGTTGCGTTCTCCAGTCCATGCGGCCCTCCGCTGACCAGGCAGAAGAGGGTGAGCACGAGAGGCACCAAGGTGAGCTGCCCGGTCTTGAGCCCTCCACGACCCCTGCGCATGGGCGGGAGTATACGGCTGCCGCATCAGCCCTAGTAAATCGGGCAGGTTGACGTTGCGGGAGGAATCCAGTATGGTGGGCTCATGTTGAGGGAGAAGCTGTTCGCCACGACCTTGAGTGTCTTCGCCGCTGCGGGCGCATTGGCGCAAGGGCCCCGCATCGCGATCGTCGCTGCGGCTGCCAACACGGCCAACGAACAGACGAACACGAGGTTTACCGATCCGCGCGACATGCTGATGGCAGATGGGCGCTTCTCGCAGGTGGACATCATCAGCACGACTCGCTTCGGCGGCGGACACACCCCGACTCTGGCGGAGCTGCTTCAATACGACGCGGTGCTGCACTGGACTAACGACTCCAACGACAACAGCGTGGCCCTCGGCAACGTGTTCGCGGACTATGTCGACGCGGGCGGTGGTGTCGTCGTGGCGGTATTCGCGAACACGTCCACGAATACAGCGCGGTTTCTTCAGGGTCGGTGGCTGACGGGCGGATACGAGATCATTCCTTCGCAGGGTGGGCATACGGAGGGGCCCATTCCGGGCACCCCGCCAAGCGCCACCCAGGGGTATGTGCACATGAGCGCACCTCTCGATCCCTCGCACCCCATCTTCGCCGGCGTCGACGACGTGCGGCTGAACTGGCGGACCACCTCTCAGGGCCTGCGGTGGGGCGCGCACCGGCCGACCACCACGGCGCTTCATTCGTGGGGGACCAAGCTGGCACTCTGGGAGGACGGCAAGACGGCCGTTGCGAGCCACAACACCATCATCAACCGCATCGACCTCGGCATCCATCCGGTGAGCGATCTCGTTGCGGACGGCTACTACGACCGAACCAGCGACGCCGGAAGGCTCATTGCGAACGCGATGTTCTACTCGGCGACGGCCGTCCCCGAGCCGACCACGCTAGCCGGACTGGGGCTAGGACTTCTCGCCCTCCGTCGCCGCAGGCGTCT
Source organism: Fimbriimonadaceae bacterium (assembly GCA_035540435.1). GTDB lineage: Bacteria > Armatimonadota > Fimbriimonadia > Fimbriimonadales > Fimbriimonadaceae > DATLGQ01. The sequence goes on along the minus strand of DATLGQ010000291.1, from coordinate 6,407 downwards.
GCGTTAGAGCGGCGGGCTTGGGTGCCTCGACCCGTGGATGGCCTCGACCCGTGGCGGGTCAAGGCATAGGGGGGCGGGCATAGGGGTGCCGTAAAGAAGCCGCGAGCAAGCTCGCGCACTCTCCCAACAGAAATGCCTGCCGTCCATGCTCGCCAAGCTGGGAAGCTCTGCGTCGCCCGCTATCCCCAGCTTTTCCCCTGGCAATGTTGTGGGCATCTCAGTAAACTGAGCCACCGCGCATCGAAAGATCGGGCGCGCCCGTCCTCTCCTATGCCTAATGACGACATGCAGGACAGCTTGGCCGAAAAGCGCTGGCTCGCGTCTCTTGCCAGAGGCGATTCCACTGCGCTCGGCGGGCTCTACGAGATGTACGGAGAACGGATTTTCCGCTACACCTACCGCATGCTCGGGAATCGGACCGACGCCGAGGACGCCACCGCAGAGACCTTTCTGCGGGTTCTCAAGCGGTCGGCCGAACTCCGGGCGGACGGAGCCTTTCGGACGTGGCTGTTTCGCATCGCTCGCAACCTGTGCATCGACAAGCTCCGGCAGCACAAGCTCCTCGAGCTTCCGATGGACGCGGTGACAGGCGCATCGGAAGAGAGAACAACCCTGCGCATTACGGTGCAGCAGGCGCTGGCCGATCTGCCGATGGAATACAGGGACCCGCTCGTGCTCTGCGATTTGGAGGACATGCCGGCCCGAGAGGCCGCCGAGATGCTGAAGATTAGCGTCCCGGCCCTCAAGTCTCGTCTGTACCGTGGACGAAGAGCTCTGCGGGACAAACTTGGAGGAACAATAGGAATCAGCCGATGAATAGCGACTTCTATCGAAAACTGGTGGATCTGTATGCCGCCAGAGAGCTTACGGAAGAGCTCGACGAGATGATGGACGCCCAGGCGTACAATGATCCCGAGCTTGCAGCGGAGATGCATTCGCTGCGCGACACGGTCGACCTGCTCCGCGCACAGCCGCCGGTCGAATACACGGAGGAGACCCACCAGCGGATCCTCATGAAACTCTACGCAAGGGGCGCCCAGCCGGAAATGACGGCCCCGGAGCCGGCCCACCTGCAGTACCACCTGCCCATCCAGAGTTAAGGCCAGGGAGATATGACTTTGAAGCTTGACTGTCCACGCAAGGAGTTCTTCGAGGCGGTGAGCCTCGCTGGGTCCGCCGCGGCTCAGCGCACGTCGCTGCCGATCCTCCAGAACCTCAAACTGGAGGCCACGGATAGCGGGATCCGGGTTTTGGGCTGCGACAACGAGATGTGGGTCGAGCGGAACGTGCCTTGCATGGTGCAGACGCCCGGGGCGATCTGCGTGCAGGCTCGTCTCCTACTCGATCTCGTCGGCTTGTTGCCGGATGGGGACGTCCAGATTGCCACGATGAACGGCCAAGGCCTTCTCGTGCAGCAGGGAGCTTCGGAGTACCGCATGCACACATTGGAAGCCGAGGACTTTCCGGAGCCACCCGAACTGGATGGCGAAGGGGAGCTCTCGCTTCCGATGGGCATGCTGCGCGAAGCAGTCGACTCGGTTCTCTTTGCGGCATCGGTCGACGCGCACCGGCCCATCCTGACCGGCGTCCTGTTCACGTACGACGGTGAGACCTTGACGCTCGTCGCGACGGACACTCACCGGCTGGCCGTCCGGCGGGTGGCGCAGGCGGGCATCGGCTCGAACTTGACGGCCGTCGTTCCTGAGAAGGCTCTCAAGGCCATCAAGTCTCTGCCCTTGGGAGACGAGGACACCGTCACTATCAGGTTCGGAGGAGGCCGATTGGCGGTCGAGGCCGGTGGGGCGAAAGTGGTTTCGCAGCTCCTCACCGGTACGTACCCCAACTGGGAGCGGGTCGTACCAAGCGAGCACACGCGCGTATGGTCGGTTGAATTGGACCAGCTCAAGGAGAAGGTTCGCAGAGCGATGGTCGTCGCCAAGGACAACGCAGACCGCGTTCGCTTCAAGGGCCTGGACGATCAAGTGCTGATCACCGCCAGGAGCGATGAGAAGGGTGAGGCCAAAGAGGAAGTGCCGATGGTCAGCCAGAATGGCGACGTCGAGATCGCCTTCAACGGTCGATACGTGTCGCAGGCGATCGCCGTCATGCGCGGCGATGGAGTTCGCGTGGAGATGACCGAGGCTTCCCGACCGGCGGTGTTCCGGCCGGCGGATGAGACTCAGGACTACTTCTGCGTCATCATGCCGATGGCGTTGAACTAGTCGACGCCCGGGTAGTACTGGCGGTCCATCGCCAGAAAAGCCGTCACGACCTGCGGATCGAAGTGGGCGCCGCTCAACGATTGCAGGTGCTCGAGCGTGCGTTCTTCGGTCCAGGCTTCGCGGTAGGGCCGGTCGCTGCGCAGGGCGTCGTAAACGTCCACGATCGCGAAAATGCGGGCAGCCAGCGGAATCTGCCCGCCCTTGAGCCGGCGCGGGTACCCAGTGCCATCCCATCGCTCGTGGTGGCAATAGGGAATCTCCATCGCTTGCCGCAGGAACGCGATCGGCGCCAGCATGTCGTGCGCGTAGTCGGGGTGTCGCTCCACGATCTGTCGCTCTTCCTCGTTCAGCGGCCCCGGCTTGAGGAGCACGCTGTCGGGCAATCCCATCTTGCCGATGTCGTGCAGGAGACATCCTCGCCGGATATGCACCATGTCCTCTTCCGGCAGGCCCATCGCCTTGGCCAAGCGTAGTGTCAACTGGGTCACCCGTCGAGAATGGCCCTCGGTCTCGCCGTCCCGGAGTTCGAGCGCACGGGCCCAGCCTTCGATGGTGGCGTCGTAGGCAATGGTGAGCTGCGAGTTGCTTCGCTGAAGCTCCGTAAACATGTGATAGCTGTCGATGGCGATGGCTATCTGGGTAGCCATGGCGGCTCCAAAGTCAAGCCAATCCGGCATGGCTTGAAAACGATGCCGATGAAACACGCCCAGGACGCCGATCACTCGACCCTTGCCGACGACAGGAATCGCCGTGTAGTGTTCGAAGCCCTCAGCTTCCATGAGGGGGTTACCGCGGAACATGCCCATGTTCTCGCCAAAGTCCGGCACCACTACCGTCCTCCTCTCGAGAGCTGCGCGTCCGGCAAAGCCCTGGCCGACGCTGAACTCGCTTTGGCGCACCGCATCCGTCCTGAAGCCCCGATCGTCCGCACGCTCGAGTCGCTGGGTGTGCTTGTTGATCAGCCACAGAACGGCGGCGTCGCACTGGAGATGCAGCAGCACCGTGTCCAGCACGATGTTGAACGTAAGGCTCAGGTCCATGCTGCTGCTGATCGCCATTTCGACGGCGCGCAGAGCGGCCAGACGTGACAGTCGCTTCTCGGTCTCGGCCCTGAGGCGGGCGTTGTCGAGTGCGGCTGCCGTCTGGTGCCCGAAAGCCTGAATGAGCTGGACGGTCTCGACTTCGAAGAAAGCACGGCTGGGCGCCTGCACCAGAAGGGCTCCGAATGGCCGTTCGCGGCTGATGAGCGGGAAGGCGCCCTGGGCGGCGCCGCTCGAGAGCTCGGCGACGACTGGCGAGCCGCTGCGGATGCATTGTGCCGCGGCGCTCTCGCGGCTCGAAGGGCGGTCCCACCTGAGTGCCCCGGAGGAGCCGCAAGCGCAGTTTATGGCGCCCAAAGCACCCAACGCTCCGTCCGGCTCCGCGATCAGCAGACAGGCGCCACTTGCCCCAAAGCTCTCGACGCACGCGGCCGTGGCCTCTGCTGCGATTCCACCTTCATCCAGATCGTAAGTCAGCCGCTCGGCCGCTCCCGCGAACGCCGCGAGGGCTTTCGCGCGGCGTTCTGCAAGCAGGTGCGCCTCATGCGCGACCGTGACGTCGGCGAGTTCCATCGAGTAGCGGCGCAATCCGAATCGGTCTTGGCGGGTGATCCGCGCCTCCAAGTACAAGGGACCCTTGGAACCCATCCCCCTCAGAACGAGCGGCTCCCCGTTTGCCAGAAGGGCCATCTCGGAGACAGGTGCCCGTGGACTGCCATCTGCCATTGTGGGGATCAGGGTGCCGAGGGTGAGATCGGACTCCGGTTGCGGCCCGAGCCCGAACAGCCGCTCGGCCGTGGCGGTCATGCTGAGCACGCGCTCTTCCGCGTCGATCACCAAGACGGGCAGGTCGCACTGGAACTTCGGCGACTCCTGGGGGTCCGGGACGGGCCTACCCTCGACTACCGGCGACGTGTTCGGGGAGCGTCGCAGCTCGCGTTCCACTGCCGAGACCAGCCGCCTCGGGTTGTCCTTCATGATGTAGTCATTCGCGCCCGCCTGCATGGCGGCTATAGCGGTCTCCTCGCTCACGCTGCCGGTGACCATGAGGAACGGAACGCTGAGGCCGCGCTCCTTGACCATTGCGAGCGCCGCCAAGCCGCTAAAGCGCGGCAGGTTGAAGTCGCAGATAACTACATCCCAACTGCCTTTTTCGAGTGCGTCAGCCATCGCGGCCGCGGTGTCCACTCGCTCGCAGTAGGCCTCGTACCCGGCGCGTGTGAATTCACGGTTGAGGATAAAGGCGTCGTCCTCTGAATCCTCGATCATGAGGATGCGTAGCGCGGGTCTTGTTTCGGGCGAAATGCTGGTCATTGCTTGTTAGCTGGGACACACCAGCACCTGCCCAAGAATGGTACTGGTATAGCAGGATTACTGACGCCAACCCATTGCGCATTTGGCCGCAACTTCCCACCGGGTACCATCCGCCATTGTGCGCCTAGCGAGGGTCGACGAGAAGGCGCTCCGCGATCTGTACGGCATTAAGAGCGGCGCCCTTCAGAAGCTGATCACCTGAAACGAACATGCTGATCGCTGCCGGATGAGAGAGGTCCCGACGAATGCGGCCCACGAGCACCTCGTCGGCGCCGGAAGCTTCGAGCGGCATGGGAAAGTGGTTGCCGGCGCGGTCGTCCACCAGTTTGAGGCCGGGAGACGAGGCCAAGACCGAGCGGACGTCATCCTCGCTGGGAGCCGTGCCCTGAAACTCGACCGTGATCGCCTCGCTGTGCGCCCTCAACACCGGAACGCGTACGCAGGTGACGTTTATCCGAAGCTCCGGCATGCCCAGAATCTTCCGGCTCTCCTGGATAACCTTCCATTCCTCGTCGTTGTAACCGTACTCGTTGATGGGAGTGTTGTGGGAGAAGAGATTGAACGCGTACGGATGCGGCATGACCTGAGGCTGTGGATCGCTCCCCTCCAGCACGGTCTTCGTCTGGGCCACCAGCTCCTCCATGGCGGCGGCGCCCGCGCCGCTGGCGCTCTGATAGGTGGACACCACGATCCGCTCGATCACTCCCAGCTTCCTGAGCGGCGCCACTGCCATCAGGAGCACGATCGCGCTGCAGTTCGGGTTGGCGATCAGCTTTGCATCGGCGGGAATCGAGTCGAAGTTGATCTCCGGCACCACGAGGGGCACCGCGGGATCCATTCGGAAGGCTGAGGAGTTGTCGATGACCATCGCTCCCGACCGGACTGCGTGGGGAGCGAACTCGCGGCTGCGCGAGGCGCCGGCGCTGAAGAAGGCCACATCGATTCCGTGGAAGGAATCTGCCGTTACGGCGCGCACTTCGTGCTCCTCTCCTCGAAACGACATCCGCTTGCCGGCAGAGCGCTCGCTGGCGAGCAGCCTTAGCTCGCACACCGGGAACTGACGCCGCTCGAAGAGCCGAAGAAACTCCTGCCCCACCGCGCCGGTGGCGCCCAGGACTGCCACACCGAGCGCCTTGGAACTCACCTTGAAATTAAACCCGTTCGAGTGAGCGAACGGCTCGATCCTGCGGGGTAGTCTTCAGCCTCACCGCCCCGGGGCAGACGACGCCTGGCGGCAAAAAGGGAGATTCGTACGGCCTTGGAGAGTCGCCAACGAATAGAACTCGAGTTCGATTGCGCGCCCCTCGGTGGCGATTATCGGCGCACGGAGCGCTGGCGGGGCCAGTCCGTCATCGTGGACGAGTACCTGGGCAAGGCGGCTCGCACGATCCCCCAGAACATCGATATCCCGGCGGATACCCTCGGGCTCGTGTTCAATGTGAAGGGCACCGTGCTGATGCGCCAGGAAGCGAACAACCGCTGGCTCGTCGCGCCGACCCGGAGCCTGGCGTTCGTGCGCGGCCCGGTGCGGCTCATCTCGCTGATCGCGCGGGGAGATCATCACGCCTATGTCTGCACATGGCAGGGATGGGCCACGCCGTTCCTCAACACCTGGCTCAACCAGAGGTTGCAGGCGGCATCGGTCCAGCGGCAGCGCATGCTGAGCTGCAAGCCCATCGACCCGATGTTCGTGCAGGCGTTCGACCGGTTCGAGCATGTTCTGACCGGGGCGGACGAGATCCTCGAGCCTCTCGTGCTCTCCGTACTGTACGAGGTCGTTCCGCGGCTGGTGATCGGTCGCGACGAGATCCAGCTCGCGCCCCTGCCGCCA
>DATLGQ010000290.1:0-4647 GCA_035540435.1 Fimbriimonadaceae bacterium | reverse complement strand
CCACGGTGCCGACTCCGGTGAGCTCGGCGGCGGCCGTGAGGTAAGCCTCGGCGAAGTCCAGACGGGTGTGTTCGTACAATTCAATGGCCCGAAGCAGCAGATCGTGGTCGGAGACGGCGATGGAGGAGAGGGTCAGGAGGGACTGGAGTGACTCGGCTATCTGCCTTCGAGGGCGTTCGTAGTAGGAGTCGAGCACATAAACAAGTTCCGCCACGACTACGTCGGTCAATATCAACCGTTCAGCGTGCTCAAGGATTGCCGTGGCGCGGTTCGCCTGGTCGGGCGGATCGTTCGTCAGATGGCGGACAAGCACGTTCGTATCGACATAGGCGATCAATGGCGCTTAGCCGTGCGCTTGCGCCACATCTCAGCCTTGATCCTCGACCACGATGCCCCTTTCTTTCCGGGGGGTACCGGGACGCTGCCTTTGAGGTCGAGGAAGTCGGGGACCTTGGCGAGCACGGCGCGGTTTCTGTGCACTCGAAAGAGCAATTCGTCTCCCGCCCGGATGCCGAGTGCATCACGCACAGCTTTGGGAAGGGTTACCTGGCCCTTGGATGTCACCGTTGCGGGCACGTCCATGGAGGGGCTCTTTACTATCGCTATAGCAGTAAGGATAGAACGTTCGACCCGTCTGGGGTGTGAAGCCGGGTTCGAACAAGGCAACAAAGGTACGTCGCGCCGTGCCCCCGGCAGGATTCGAACCTGCGACACCAGGTTTAGGAATGCGATCGAGGCACCTTCGCCAGCCTGCGGCTTTGTCCGAAAAGGGCCTGCGACCTGCACTTTTACTTCTCGTCCTTAATCGTGGGTTGCCGTTGTTTTGCGTCTTCTCGCGGACTTTTTGCGGACTTGTTTGCTCATGGACGTCACCGGCCGTCGACGCTTCCCGGGAGTACCACATCGTCGGAAACGTTTCTCGTCCGGCCCCTTCGGGCCCGAGGTGTGGCCCGACCTACGCGCTGGAGGTCCACGACCCCTCGGAAACCAACGGCGGTTGCGGTGTTGTCCCTCAGCGAGATCATCTGCCAGTGCGTAACGTAAGTGAGAATGACTTGCCGACAGGTTCATCACGCATGTCGCCGGACGGAATCGCCTTCCAGTCGGTCCTGACCGGCAGTTTCTCGTCCCACGACGCCGCGTCCGGTGAACGGCCCGGTGTCGCGCGCGGCTCGGGTTTCGCGGAGCACAGCATCGGGGCCGCGATAGTCCGCTATCCGGATCTCTCCACCGAGGAAGAAGTCGAGGAGGCGGAGCATCCCCTTCGCTTCGGCCGCTATCCGAACGATTCCTAAAACCGCAAACGAGTCCGCAAGCTCGTCGCCGAGGCCACCCTCTTCCTCCTTGGCCTGAGGCAGCCACGATGTTGGGAAGCGAGGCTTGCTGACAGGGCATACCGTGGGGTAGTTATGGGGACTCGTTACGACGTTTCGACGGTGCCGCTCCAGGGCGGTTACGTCGCTAAGAGATGCCCTGTTAGGGCCCAGAACGATGTCGTTCGCCCGTCGGACCCGCTGCCACCCTCACCCGCGGTGGAGCGGAGGTTCGCGCTTGGCAGAGACTTCGAGAAGGCGCTAGCCACTCGTCTTAAAGCCGCCCGGCCGGACGTCGTGATTATCACGGGCGAAACTCCAGCGGAGCGCGAAGCAGCGACGGCCGACGCCATGGAACAGGGTGCGGCCCTGATCGCCGCCGGTCGCCTACCCGCCGATCCAATCGGGCGCCGGGTGGGAGAGCCGGATCTTCTGGTTCGCGTCCTAACGTCCCAGACACCAGCCTATCGGCCCGTGGATGTGAAGCATCATCGAACACTCGAGGCGCTAAACGCCCTCCCAGCTCTCTGCTCGGACCTTCCCGACCCGACCCTGGAAGCCGCTGCCGAAAATAAAGCGATGTCAGCTCGGAAACGTCGAGACGACTTTCTGCAGCTTGCCCACTATCAGCGGATGCTCGAAGCCGCTAGGCTATCAGCCGTCGACAGGTGGGGCGGAATCATTGGCGTCGAGGGCGAAATCGTGTGGCACGATCTCGATGCACCGATTTGGCGAACGTCGTCCTCCGGTGGGAACCAGAAGAAACGTTCGACGATGGAGATATACGACTTCGAGTTCGACTTTCGACTCGACACGATTGCGGTGGCGAGACAGCATCTCGCCGATGCCTCTGTGAACCTATTGCTCGTGCCGGTCCGCATCGGTGAATGTCAAGAATGCCCGTGGTGGGTCCACTGCGGCCCAACGCTCGAAGCCGGCGCGGGAGACGTGAGTTTGCTACCAGGCATCGGTTGGCGACCGTGGAGAATCCATCGCGACCACGGCGTGCGCGATCGGGCTCAGCTCGCCAAGTTGGATCCTCGCACCGCTGGCCTCGTCGCCAGCGGGATAGACGTCCCTTCGGTTCTCGAGGCCGCAAACGGATCGGATCCCTCGACTCCCGTCACTAAACTCGTGGGAAGCAGGCGACCGGCGCAAATCGCACGGCTCGAGAGCGCAGGAGTTCATACCGCTGCGGATGCGCTCACGCTGGACTCCGCCACTGCTTCGTACTCAGGATCTGGGCTCTCATCGCTCCCGCAGCAGATTGACCTCGCGCGCGCCGCTCTTGGGCCCGACGCTGTCTACCGGCGCCGAGGGGTCAACGCACTCCAAATACCGAGAGCCGACGTGGAGGTTGACCTCGATCTCGAGAACGTCGAAGACGGCGTCTACCTGTGGGGAGCCATGGTGACGGATCGCGGGCGGGTTGGGGTAAAGACCGGTTACCGAGCGTTCGTGAGCTGGGAGGTCATGGAACAAGAAGTCGAACTCCGGGCTTTCGAACGTTTTTGGGAGTGGCTCGTGCAGTTGCGCACCAAGGTGCGAGCCGAGGGCCGAACGTTCCGTGCGTACTGCTACAACGCCACCGTCGAGAGCGGACACCTGCGTCGTCTCGCTTACCTGAACGACCGGGGTGCTCAGATAGACGAATTCCTCGAATCTGAGGAGTGGGTTGACATGCTGCGCGTCTTCGACTCACAACTAATCACCGGGAAAGGGGTCGGCCTCAAGGTCGTTGCGCCTCTCGCCGGTTATGAATGGCCGGTAGATGATCCGGGAGGAGCCGAATCCATGATTCGCTACGACGCGGCTGTCGCAGGCGAGGACGAAGGTGAGCGAGACACCGCTCGGGACTGGTTACTGAGGTACAACCGCGGTGACGTTGAGGCAACACTTGCGCTCCGAGAATGGATGGACCATGAAACCAGCACGATCCAAAGCATCGAAGCCCTTAACGCTCTTTTTCGTAACTGGAAGCTTCCCTAAGCGAAACTAGGGATTTCGTTTCGCTTCAAGCTCTCACGCTCGATTTTCCCGCTCTAATGTGCACCACGTACGGAGAAACATCCACAGGTAGCAGGTCGCACGGGTCCCGGACGTCTCAGGACAACAACGCAGCCAAAGCTTGATCAAGCGTCGGCTGAAGATCCACCAATTCTCCGACAGCTATCACGGTCCGAAGAGCGTGCAGGGAATTTGCATTCGTTATGACCCAATGAGTCCGCGCGGCGAACCACCGGGGAAGAACCTTGTAGCCGCTCACTTCGAAGTCCCACATCGCCTTCGTTACACCCTCGATATAACGTCCATTCTCGAAAACCAGGGCCGGCACCTTCTGCTTGGACTCCGCGACCACTTCCTCTTTGTGCTTGGCCTTCCCCAAAGGCCCAGCACCTTTTCCCTTCCAGGCGATCCCCGGTTGGAATCGCGGAGGGCCAGCCAGGCATCCCGGCACTGGGCACCTAGACCAGCCATGACATCAAACTTTTGAGGATCATCGGTTAGCGGGACACGCAAACTGTCAACCTCGATGGCTTTCCAGAACCGTTGTGTATAGGAGGGAGCATTCAAGACGGCGACGATGTAGCAGAATGCTTCCTCAAACTTGGAACTGTGCCCTAGGCCGTCAATCCAGTCCAGCACGAGTGTCGACAAGCCAGTGCGCTTCGATCCCACCACTGCGCGTTGATCCGTGAAGATCCCCGCGGATTGAGGTCTCCATTGGAACCAGACACCATTGCCGCCATCTGATCCACGGAATGCATGCTGATCCATCAGCTTGTTTGTGATGATCGCTGCTGGACCACGGCCGTGGTCGTGAGGAATTGTGACTAAGGCACAGCCCGGGTCGGCGTCCAAGACCTTATGGAGATCCTCCCTCCACCAGTCGACCCATTGCGGCGAGTCGTATATCCACCTCGTATCGAGGGGGCGGTACGTAAACTCGCGTACCAGTTGAGGGTCGAGGGATTGGGGGTTCGGAGCTTGTTTGTTGGTTCTTCTGGTCTGACCCGTGACCCACTCGTCATGTCGTTGCTTATCCGTGAGACCCGCCCATTCACCCAGCCGCCCGACAACGCGGTCCTTGGCGCCAGACTTGTTAGCTTTGATGACTCCAAGCACCTCCCAGGACTCCGTTCCGATTGGGCTATACGACTTCGTGTCTCTCGCTGTTTGAATGCCAATCATTGGTGGATCCGAGAAAAGGCTTTCAAGGGTCGGGGATGCCTGAATCCCTGCATGACCCCAGGCTATGGGGAGGAACGGGTCGGCCCCTCTTCCTGCTACATGTGTGAATGTCAATGGGTCGAAGGGGGACGTTAATTCCTGA
>DATLGQ010000289.1:0-8233 GCA_035540435.1 Fimbriimonadaceae bacterium | reverse complement strand
AGATAGATGGTGGCGATCTCATGTGGCCGCATGGCGAGCGCGATCTCCCTACCTTCTTTCCCAGGTGCCACGAGCACCTCCTCCGGCTCTCCAAGCAGGTTTGTTCGAATGGCTCCGCCGAGGGTGGCGCCAAACGTAAGCCGCGCCCTCGCTCGTTGCCCGTTGAGTTCGACTAGCCGCAGGACGAATGGGTAGTCCATGCCAAGCTCGTCTGCGGCATGATGTGACTGGCCCTTTGCGCTGTCACGCATTTCTCGGAAGAACGCGCTGATGACCACGTTGTCGGACTCGACCTGAACGGGTGAGAACGTCGGGGGAAGATCGCCGGGCTCCCCCAGCGCCACATGGAGCCGAAGGGGGTGGCGAAACTCTTGCGCGATCCGGTAGCGGTCCGCATGTGAGATTGGGCCGTGCGGGACGAGGCAGATGTCGAACTCCGCGTCGTGCTGGGCCGCCCGCTCGTCCCACGGATCGTTGAGGCCGGCAATCAGCTCGACTCCGGCTTCGTTGAGGAACCACTGCCGGGTGGACTTCGTGCAGAGAAGCAGGCCGCGCCCGTCCGACGCCACGAGGTCGACGAACGACAGGCAAGTGAAGGCGCCTTGGACCTCCTCAAACCATTGAGGCGAAGTCATCCAGTCGCCTTCGGGATACTTGCGCACCCCCCGACTGCCTGAGGTGATCTCTTCAACTGCGAAGGGGGTATCGGCGAAAACGCGGTCGATCTCGAACGAAGGATCGATCGGCAGCCGCCACGCGCCGCCAAATCCTGGATCGATCGGCTCGAACCCTGAGGCGCTACCGCTGAGCCTCAAACGCCCATCCTCAAATCCTTGAGCGATCAGCGTCCCGCTGGCGAACTCTTGCCAGCTAGGGAAAACCAATCGTCCCTCCTCATCGCTATGATCCGGTTCAGCGGCGTGACGCGTGCCTTCCACACCGACGGACAGCCGGCCGAGCGGCTTCGCCAAGATGCCTTCGGGCCAATCATCGGTCCTGATCTGGGTAACGAAGGGTCCATCTCGTTCGATCTCCATCCCAAGCGCGGAGCCTCCCGTCGGCCTCACGTCCCTAAAGCCAGGCCCGATCGTCCAGCCCAGCGCCGGGACCTCGACCTCTCGACCCGTGTACCTTTGGCCGAGGAGGTTGTAGAGCCTGGACTTGCGAGGCCAAGGCAGCGGATTCTGGACCAGAAACACTTGCTCTTGGGCGCTCGCTGCCGCCCTCTGGGAGAGGGCTTCCTCCTGAAGTTCGAGAACGTTTTGGGCAAGGGTCTGGGCTCGTTCGTAGCTCGCGACTCCGACCCTTCCGCAAAGCCCTTCGCACTCGTCGTTGTCGTGGTGCTGCGCCTGGAGCAGCTCGCGCCAGGCTTCTTCGAGTTCCCAGGTCGGGTAGACGTCCCACTGGGGGTATGGGCGGCCGAAGAGGCTCATCGTGGCGGCCAGGCTCTCAGCGGCGAGAATCGTCCCCTCCGTCTCGGCCGACCGCAGCCGCATCCGGTCCGCGTTTTTACCCAGCGACAGCCCATGCCAGACCTCGTCCATCCTGTACTGTCGCACGGGCGTAGCTCCGGCGTCCCGCCCGAGGTTTTCATGGCCGTCCCGGCCATGATCATGGGTTCTTCGTTTGGAGGCTGCCTCCCCGTGTCGTTCCTCAGCGTCTTCGTCACCGTCCCCGGGATCACGCAGACGCCAAACCCAGTCCCAATCCAAAAGACCCGCCTTGGTCGGATTGTCCTCCACGTAGCTACACTGCCTCTGTAGGTCGTTGACTCCCCTTATGAGGTGGTCGTAGTACTCTTCCTGCCAAACCGGGCCTTGGCGACTCAGACGCTTGTTCAGCTCGTGCGAGGTGTAGGACTTCCAAGTGTGAAGGATCTCTGGAAGCGTGTGAGGCCCTTGTGGCTCGACAACAACGTGCACGTGGTTCGGCATGATGCACCAGGCATGGAGCCGGTATCGCTGCCCGTCGAAGTGCCTCAACGCGTTCGCCACGATCTCCGCGTTGCCCGACTCTCTTAGGAGGCAAGACCCCAACCCGGCATCGAGCTGCCCCTCGACCTTCGCGCTGTAGAGCCTTTGATACTCGAAGAACAGCGCCTTAGAGTCCAGCGCACCTCTTTCGTGCATCTGTTTCAGTCGTCGTCTCTCCTCTGCATAGGCTTCTTGAACGGCTCTGGGAAGGCTGTCGTCGAGTCTGAAAGTGACGGCATAGATGGCGCCGCTTTGCGTCCAGTGCGGAAGGTAGGCGCCATGTCGCCGCTGAACCTCGGGCGGGACGCCCGAGGAAACCACGTCCGGGACGGACGTGCCACCCAGATACTCGCTGAGCGTCCCCACCTGGACCTCGAACCGGGGATCGTTCATCAACTCCCGCATCTTCGGCAGAAGCACCTCGCTGCGGCACATCCAGTCCGGCGAGGGCATCAGTTCGAGCCACTGCAGAACCAATGGCATTCCATGCTCGGCAGGAGGCGGGTTCGCCCGTAGCTCCGACAGCGTCAACTCCATGTCTTCCGGCCACTGGTGCAGGTTCAGCTTGTTGCGCGTCGCAGAGAGCAGGCGCGAGCCGTCGGGCGCCTCCCACCAAACCACCGGCACGTCCTCCTTCGGCACTTCCGGCGTGTGCCAAGTCCACTGAAAGAAGAGCGAGGCATACTCAAACCCGACGCCCCGAAGAAGCTGCGGCAACTGCGGGAAGAAGTCGAACTCCTCCTCCCAAAATGTCCTCGGTCTAAGCCCGAGCAGCCGGTGCACGGCACGCACCCCATACACCCGCTGCCGGATGTTCGACTCGCCTCCATGGAACAGGCCATAGGGTTGCCCATAGGAGCAGCCGACTGGCTCGATCATCCCCTCCTGCACCGCCGCCCGCAGCTCGGCAAACGCCTCCGGGTCCTCCGCCGCCAGTTTTTCGTAGCCCACCCCGTCGAAGTTGACGTTGCCCTTGACCCCCGCCTCGCGGCAGAACCGCAACATGTCGCGCACCGAACCAGGCAACACGTGGTAGCCCCACAACCACTCCATATCCACCCAGTGCATGTGGTTGCCGAACGTGTAGAAGAGCGGCACAGGTCGGGGATCGGTCATGGCTAGAGTTTGGACGGTCGGTAGTCGCCAAGCCGCCGGCTCCCCAACCGCAAGCCGCGAACATTCTGACAGGAGCTAAACTGAACCTGCCGTGACCGCCCGCACCCCGATGCTCCAGCAGTACTTCCGGGCGAAGGAAGAGCATCCGGGCGTGCTCCTGGCCATGCGAGTCGGCGACTTCTACGAGTTCTACGGCGAGGATGCCGAGGTGGCGGCCAGGGCGCTGGAGATCACCCTCACCGGGCGCGACGACGGGGGAAGCCGGATCCCGATGGCAGGAGTGCCATTCCACTCCGTGGAGAAGTACCTGGCCCGCCTGGTAGGCCAAGGCTACAAGGTGGCGCTGTGCGATCAGCTCGAAGACCCCAAGACCGCCAAGGGGCTCGTCAAGCGCGGAGTCACCCGTGTCCTCACTCCCGGCACCGTCATGGAGGATTCGATGCTGCCCAGCGGCCAGAACAACTTCCTGGCTGCGATCTGCGTCCTCGACGGCAAGGCCGGTCTGGCGACCCTCGATCCCTCCACCGGCGAATTCCTGGTGACGGAAGTGGAGGGGGATGGCCTCCAGGAGAAGCTCCTTCAAGAGCTTGCCCGGCTTCGCCCTGGGGAACTTCTCGTGGGCCCCAAGGCTGAGGACCTGGGCTCGCTGGCCAGGGAGGGGCTCGGCGCATCCATCACCCCCTCGGGCGCGCCCTCGCCCGAGCGCGCCGCCCGACAGCTCCTTCAGCAGTTCGAGGTCGCCAACCTCGAAGGCTTTGGCTGCGCCGACAAGCCAAGCGCCGTCATCGCCGCCTCGATGGTGTTGAGCTACGCCGAGAAGAACCACCTGGCCCTCGCCCACGTCGACTCGCTCGTCACTTACTCGGTCGACGGCTTCATGAAGCTGGACCCGGCCACCCGCCGCTCCCTCGAACTCACCGCCAATCTGACTGACGGCAGCCGCCGCCACACCCTGCTGTCGGTGCTCGATCTGACCGTGACCCCGATGGGCTCGCGTTTGCTCCGTCGCTGGATCGACCAGCCGCTACTCGATCGCCTGCAGATCGAAGCTCGATTGGACGCGGTCACCCGCCTCTCGTCCCAAGGTCTCGTCCGAAAGGACCTTCGAGAATGGCTCAAGCCCGTCATGGACATCGAAAGGCTGGTCTCTCGCTGCGCGACCGGCTTGGCTGGCCCACGGGATCTGGCGGCTCTTCGGATGTCCCTCCAGGCGCTGCCGCGCCTCGACGATCCCCTCCGCAAGGTTGGGCTCGGACGCATCCAGGAACTCCGCGAACAGATCAAGGACCACCGACCGCTCGCCCAACTGCTCGAGCGCGCCATCGTACCGGAGCCACCCCACACCCTCCGCGACGGAGGCGTCATCCGGGAAGGCTACGACCTGGAGCTGGACAAGCTCCGCGACCTCAGCCGAAACGGAAAGGGCTACATCGCTCAATTGGAGGCGGTCGAGCGGCAACGCACCGGAATCGCCAATCTCAAGGTCGGCTTCAACTCCGTGTTCGGCTACTACCTGGAGGTCACCAAGGCGCAGCTCGACAAGACCCCGCCAGAGTACATCCGCAAACAGACCACCGCGAACGCCGAGCGGTTCATCACGGCCGAGCTCAAGGAGCACGAATCGCAGGTGCTTGGGGCCGAGGAGAAGGCGGTCGCCTTGGAGTCGGATCTGTTTCTCGGACTCCGTCAAAAGGTTGCGGAAAGCTCCAAGGACCTCTTGGCCACCGCCCGTGCCCTCGGAGAGCTCGACGCCCTGCTTTCCCTGGCGGAGGTCGCCGTGCAGCGCGATTATGTGCGGCCCGAGCTAACCGAGGACGACATCCTGGAAGTCGAAGCAGGTCGTCATCCCGTGGTGGAAGCGAGCACCCCGCTTTTCGTGCCCAACGACGCCCACCTGGGGCCACCGGGAGCAGGCTCCACTCGAACGGCCATCTTGACCGGGCCCAATATGGCCGGCAAGAGCACCTACCTCCGACAGACCGCTCTGATCCAGCTCATGGCCCAGATCGGTTCCTTCGTGCCGGCCAAGCGATGCCGCCTTGGCCTGTCCGACCGGATCTTCGCCCGCATCGGCGCCAAGGACGAGCTGGCCCTGGGCCAAAGCACCTTCATGGTGGAGATGATCGAGAGCGCCAACATTCTCAACCATGCCGGCGTCCGGAGCCTGGTGATCCTCGACGAGGTAGGGCGAGGCACTTCCACCTTCGACGGCCTCGCAATCGCCTGGGCGATGGTCGAATATCTTGCCGAGGTGGGCGCGAAGACCATGTTTGCAACCCACTACCACCAGCTCAACGCCCTCGAAGGACAGCTCCCGGGAGTCGCCAACTTCAAGGTCGCGGTACAAGAGGTCGGCGACGAGATCGTCTGGACCCATAAGGTCCTCCCCGGCGGCACCGACCGCTCCTACGGCATTCACGTCGCGCGCATGGCCGGAGTGCCTCAAACGGTACTCGCTCGGGCGAGAGAGGTCCTGGCTGACCTGGAGGAGCGCAGTCAGGCTCCGCGTGCCGTCGAAGTCGCCACCCGCAAGCTCCAGATGACTCTCTTCGAGGCCGAGCCCTCGCTCGTCGAACGCGAGCTACAGGCGGTGGACGTCGATGCGCTCACGCCTCTGGAGGCGCTGCGGCTGCTGGATCAGTGGAAGCGCCAGATGCGCCACTAGTCTGCATTGGCGTTCATTCGGACCTTTCGGCCCACACCACAAAACCTCGGAACCCCGCGAACGTCAAGGGCTGTAACACGGGGAACTGAGATGAGGATTCGAGACTACGAGACGGGGCGGGATCTGAGCGACGTTTGCATTTCGCTCACGCCAGAAGAGGCTGCCGAGCTGCTCGCGTACCTGAAGCGGATCGTGGCGAACCCCCACCTCGACCGGGCCCACCTGAGCGAGGTCGTCCACAACCGGATCGAGAAGGAGATCACGGTGCGGCTGGATGAGACCGCGCGTTCCGACTGCCAGATGCTCGCTCGTTTGGCTCTCGCCGTCTGAGCGGTTTCGTCTTCCCTCTTTCGTCTCTTCGCTCGCTGATGGGGCGCAGGGCGCTGCGACCTTCTAGAATGGTCGTACGTCAGGGGCATCGATGGAGCTATTGGAACTGCGGGAGGCCTGCCGGGCCTGCACAAGTTGCCGACTCGCGGAGCGGCGACGAAACGTCGTCTTCGGTGAGGGCAACCCGCGGTCGCCGCTGGTGCTCGTCGGGGAGGGGCCCGGAGATCAGGAAGACGCTACGGGCAGGCCGTTCGTAGGGCGCGCCGGGCAACTCCTGGACCAGGCTCTTCTGGCCAACGGGCTTAGCCGGGAGCACGTGTACATCTGCAACACGCTGAAGTGCCGCGCCGCCGATTGGTCGAGTGGCCGGCCTCAGAACCGGGCTCCACTGCCGGAGGAAGTCGAGGCTTGCCGTCAGTGGCTGATCCCGCAGCTCGCGGCGATCTCGCCCAAGGTGATCCTGTGCGTGGGGGCGCCCAGCGCCAAGAACCTGATCAAGAAGGACTTCAAGATCACGGCGGAGCGGGGGCGATACTTTCCCTGCGAGTACGCCAAGACCGCGATCGCCACCCTGCACCCGGCGTACATCCTGCGGAACCAGGGAGCGACCACCGACGGTGGCTTCTCTTTACTGGTCGGCGACATTGCCAAAGCTTGGGATACGGCGCAGCGCCTGGCGGGACGCGGCGAGCCGGCCGAACCGCAGCTCGCGCTGTTCTAACTCGCCTTTGCGCAGTCTAGGCGATTCTATTCCGGGCTGAGACGTTCGCTGAAGGCTCGGCCCTGGGCGAGAGCTGCACGATGCCGCCATCGTCTATAACTAGCGCGTGCCAACCGCTCGACTTGCCATCCTGATCGGCCCCAAGGGCAGGGGGTCGAACATGCTGGCGCTAGCTCGGGGTTGTCAGGAGGGGCGAGTGCCGGCGGTCGTTGCGCTGGTGGTCTCGGCGGCTCCCGACACGCCGGCAGTCGAGGCCGCCCGTGCCTTGGGTCTCTCGGTCGAGGTGCTGCCCTCGAGAGCGGAGGAGTACGAGAGCGCGCTGTTGGGCCTCCTGCAGCGCTACGAGATCGACTGGATCGCCCTGGCGGGGTATCTGCGGCTCCTTCCGGAAGGAGTGCTCCAGGCTTTTGAGGGTCGGGTGTTGAACATTCATCCGGCGCTTCTGCCGAAGTTCGGAGGGCAGGGGATGTACGGGATGCGGGTGCACGAGGCGGTGCTGGCAGCCGGCGAGACCGAATCGGGTTGCAGCGTGCACTTGGTTACCGAGAACTACGACGAGGGACCGGTTATCTTGCAGCTCCGTTGCCCCGTCGAGCCGAGCGACACGCCGCAGACGTTGGCTCAGCGCGTGCTGGAGCTCGAGCACCGGGCGTATCCCGAGGCCCTCAAGATCGCGATCGAACGCTATGGAACGTGAGTTGCCACGCCAGCATCCCTGGCTCGTGCCGCTGGCGCGGCTCTTCGCAAAGCCGCTCTTCTTCCTGCTCGGGCCCTTGGTGGTGAGTGGCGCCTACCGAGTGCCGAGGAAGGGAGGGCTGTTGGTGCTGGCCAATCATCAGGCGGACATCGACCCGGCGGTCGTGCAGGCGGCGTGCCCGCGGCGGGTCTACTTCATGGCCAAGAGCGAGCTGTTCGAGATGCGCGCGGTGGGCAAGGCCATTCGTTGGTTTCGGGCGTTTCCAGTCAAGCGGGGGGAGCCGGATCGAACGGCGATCAAGACCGCTGCCGCCTACGCCAAGGCGGGCGAGGCGGTGGGGATCTTCCCCGAAGGGCAACTGAGCGAGGACGGAGAACTGCAGCCCCTCAAGGCGGGGGCGGCCCTGATCGTTCGGATGGCGGGGGTGCCGGTCATCTGCCTGGGGTTGCGAGACACCAACCGGATTCTGCCGTTCGGCAAGCTGATCCCCCGCCCTGCTTTCCGGCGGGTGTACGCAAGGTGGGGCGAGGTGAGGACATTCACCAAGGACGACTCGGCCGAGACGATCCTCGGCTGGATCGAAGGTCAGTTTCGTGAGCTGACTGAAGCCGGCGGCGCCTGATCAGGCCGCCGGCTGAATCTCTTCGAAGATCCGCTCGTACTTCTGGCAGGCGTCCACGAAGTCGGCTGTGAGTTGGTCGATGTCGGCCGGCTCGAGCCCCAGTCGCTTC